>MWBK01000052.1 GCA_002069025.1 Bacteroidetes bacterium ADurb.Bin302
ATGTTTATCAAGGACCTAGCGGACAAATAGTATTATATTACTTTGTATACGCAAAAAAGAAAGTGATATATAGCGGTAAATTTAGAACATCAAATTGATGAAATAATAACACTGAGAGTGTGGCAAGAGTTATGCTTTTGTCACACTTTTTGTTTGTATTGGTATCAAAAATTATATGTAAGGGGTGTATTTGTGAATGGAGGTATAGACTATTTTCTACTTATGGATAAAAGTAATACTTTTGCGGCGTTGAATTAAATTTTTAAAATATGAAAGCTTATGTTTTTCCCGGACAGGGTGCTCAATTCGTAGGAATGGGCAAAAATATGTACGAGTCATCTAAGGTTGCAAAAGATTTGTTTGAAAAGGCAAATGATGTGCTTGGGTTTAGAATTACAGATTTGATGTTTAATGGAACAGATGAAGATTTACGTCAAACCAAGGTTACGCAACCTGCTGTTTTCCTTCATTCAGTAATATTAGCAAAAACTATGAATGAAAAATTTCAGCCATCAATGGTTGCAGGTCATTCATTAGGCGAGTTTTCTGCTTTAGTTGCTGCAGGAGCTTTGAGTTTTGAAGATGGTTTGTTACTAGTTTCAAAACGTGCAAAAGCAATGCAAAAAGCTTGTGAGTTGAATCCATCCACAATGGCTGCAATTATTGGATTGCCTGATGCTACAGTTGAGAATATATGTGCAGAAATTAATGGCATTGTTGTTCCTGCAAATTACAATTGTCCTGGACAGTTAGTTATTTCTGGATCTGTTGAAGCAATTGATGCTGCTTGTGTGAAACTATTAGAAGCCGGTGCAAAACGCGCACTTAAATTATCTGTTGGTGGTGCATTTCATTCACCACTTATGGAACCTGCTAAAGTTGAATTAGCAGCAGCTATTGAAGTTGCATCATTTTCTAAACCTATTTGCCCTATATACCAAAATGTAAGTACAATTGCAGAAATTGACCCGGTTAAGATTAAATCAAATTTGGTAAAACAACTTACTGCTCCTGTTAAATGGACTCAGTCAGTACAAAATATAATAGCAGATGGTGCAACAGAGTTTGTTGAAGTAGGACCCGGCAAAGTACTTCAAGGTTTGGTTATAAAAATCAATAAAGAAGTTACTGCCAAATCTATCGAAGAATTATAATTACGACTAGATCTTTTATATAAAAAATGCTGTATTCATTTAATACAGCATTTTTTGTTGCCCCACTAGGACTCGAACCCAGACAAGCAGAACCAGAATCTGATGTGCTACCATTACACCATAGGGCAGAAAAACGGGTACAAATATATATAAAAAATGCGATGTTGAAAAGAACACCGCATTTTTTATAATAGGATATAGATTATCCGTTAACTTTTGCCATGTGAGCAATTAATTCAAGAACTTTGTTAGAGTAACCGATTTCATTGTCATACCATGAAATAACTTTAACGAATGTATCTGTCAAAGCGATACCTGCTTTTGCATCAAAGATTGATGTTAATTTGCATCCTAAGAAATCAGATGATACAACTGCATCTTCCGTATAACCAAGAATACCCTTTAATTCGCCTTCTGAAGCAGCTTTCATAGCAGCGCATATTTCGCTATATTTAGCTGGTTTAGCCAAGTTAACTGTTAAGTCAACTACTGATACGTCTAAGGTAGGAACACGCATTGACATACCTGTTAATTTGCCGTTCAATGAAGGGATAACTTTACCTACAGCTTTAGCAGCACCTGTTGATGAAGGGATAATGTTGCCTGATGCAGCACGACCACCACGCCAGTCTTTCATTGAAGGACCATCAACTGTTTTTTGAGTAGCAGTTGTTGAGTGAACTGTTGTCATCAAACCATCTGTGATACCAAATTTATCATTCAATACTTTAGCGATAGGAGCTAAACAGTTTGTTGTGCAAGATGCATTAGAAACGAATTGTGTTCCTTTTTTGTAAGCATCCAAGTTAACACCGCATACAAACATTGGAGTATCATCTGAAGAAGGAGCTGACATAACTACATATTTTGCACCTGCATCAATGTGTCCTTGTGATTTTTCTTTTGTCAAAAATAAACCTGTAGATTCAACAACATATTCTGCACCAACTGCATCCCATTTCAAATCAGCAGGATTTCTTTCAGCAGTAATACGAATTGCTTTGCCGTTTACAATAAGTTGACTTTTTTCAACATTAGCTTCTATTGTTCCGTCAAATTGTCCGTGCATAGTATCATACTTTAGCATATAAGCCATGTAATCAACCGGGCAAAGATCATTAATACCTACGATTTCAATGTCATTTCTTGTTTGGGCTGCACGGAAAACAAAACGTCCGATACGTCCGAAACCATTAATACCTACTTTAATCATTGTTATAAAATTTAAGTTGTTAAAATTTTGTGCAAAAGTACGTTTTTTCTGCGCTATGGCAAAACTTTTTTATTACTAAATTAGCAAAAAGTATAACAAATTGTCAGATATTGTGAATCTGACTTTGTTAATGTTACGAATTTACTTCAATTGATGCCGGTACGTCGTTTTGTGCATATCCGCAATTACAAGGTGCTTTACAACCTTCTAAACTACACAAAGCAGCAATCAATGTGGCTATTAATACAATTTTTCTCATGATTAATATATTTTTGCGATGCAAAGATAATGAAATTACTCGTAAAACAATTTGACTTTAGTAATTTTATTAATGTTGACTTTTTGTATGATAAAAATTAGTACTTTTGCTCATTATTATAATGCAAATGCAACCATTAGCAGAACGTCTTAGACCATTAGATTTTGAAGAATATATCGGGCAAGAACACTTGGTCGGGAAGGGCGCTGTGTTGCGTAAGATGATAGAATCAGGCAATATCAGTTCTTTTATATTGTGGGGTCCTCCGGGTGTAGGAAAAACTACATTGGCAAGAATAATGGCTGAAAAATCGGAGCGTGGATTTTATAGTCTTAGTGCAGTTAATTCATCTGTAAAAGATGTTCGTGAAGTTATTGAGAGGGCAGATAAAACTCGTTTCTTTCAGTCTCCTCCCCCAATTCTATTTATTGACGAAATACATCGTTTTAGTAAATCTCAACAAGATTCCTTACTTGCAGCAGTAGAAAAAGGTACAGTTGTTTTGATAGGAGCGACTACAGAGAATCCATCATTTGAAGTAATTACCCCCTTATTGTCCAGGTGTCAGGTTTATGTTCTTAAATCTTTGGATAAAACAGCTTTATTGCATCTTGCTGAAGTCGCATTAAAAAAAGATACAGAACTTAAAAAACGTCATGTTGAACTTAAAGAAACAGAGGCTTTGTTGCAATATTCGGGAGGTGACGCACGTAAATTGCTTAACGCTTTAGAATTAGTTGTTGGGACAGAAAGCGATAGAGATATTATTATTACAAATGATTTGGTAACTGAAAAATTGCAAGAGAATCCGGCAGTCTACGATAAACAAGGCGAAATGCATTATGATATTATTTCTGCCTTTATTAAATCAATACGTGGAAGTGATCCTGATGCAGCAGTGTATTGGTTGGCTCGAATGATAGCAGGAGGTGAAGATCCTAAATTTATAGCACGAAGGCTACTTATTTCTGCATCCGAAGATATAGGTTTAGCTAATCCAAATGCTTTACTATTAGCAAACGCTTGTTTTGATGCAGTTAATAAAATCGGATTTCCTGAAGCGCGTATCGTTTTGTCTGAAACCGCAATATACTTGGCATCAAGTCCTAAAAGTAATTCTGCATATTTAGCCATTGACAGCGCCATCGAAGAAGTTAATAAATCGACGAATTTATCAGTTCCATTAAAATTACGTAATGCTCCTACAAATTTAATGCGCGACATGCAATATGGTAAAGGGTACAAATATCCACATGATTTTGAAGAAAATTTTGTAAATCAGGAATATATGCCTAAGGAGTTGAAAAATCGTAAATTCTGGCATCCGCAGTCAAATACTTCAGAATCAAGACTAAGTGAGTTTTTGAAAAAAATGTGGGGGAAATAAGCAAATTTTATTTTTTCATTTGTCTAAAAATATATACCTTTGCTGCGATTTAAACCGAACTAAATGAACAAGCAGTTTTTTCTCCTGTACGATGGCAAATTTAAACATGCCATTGATATTTTTTTAGGTTTTGTTTTTATCTGATGCGTTTGCTTTTTGGCGGCGCTTTTTTTTTGTAAAAAAGTACAAACATACAATATTATATAACATATCATCATGAAACAATCTTTTAAAAAAGTATTGCTGCTTGGCTCAGGAGCCTTGAAAATTGGTCAAGCAGGTGAGTTCGATTATTCCGGTTCACAAGCGTTAAAAGCTATGAGAGAAGAAGGAATTGAAACAGTTCTGATTAATCCGAACATTGCAACAATTCAAACCTCTGAAGGTGTAGCTGATAAAGTTTACTTCTTACCTGTAAATCCATATTTCGTTGAAAGAATAATTGAAAAAGAACGTCCTGATGGTATATTGTTAGCTTTTGGAGGTCAGACAGCATTAAATTGCGGTACGGCTTTGTACCAAAACGGAATCCTTAAAAAATATGGCGTTAATGTATTGGGAACATCTGTTGAGGCCATTATGATTACAGAAGACCGCGATTTATTTGTTAAAAGCTTAAAACAAATTGATGCGAAAACTCCGGTATCTCAAGCTGTCGAAAGCATGGAAGATGCACTAACAGTTGCACGTCGTATAGGCTATCCTGTTATGGTCCGTTCTGCTTATGCTCTTGGAGGTTTAGGATCAGGCGTATGTGCTAACGAAGCGGAGTTTATCCAATTATGCGAAAGTTCATTAGCATACTCAAAACAGATTTTGGTTGAAGAGAGTCTTAAAGGTTGGAAAGAAATCGAATTTGAGGTAATACGCGATGCAAATGATCATTGCTTTACTGTTGTTCCAATGGAGAATGTTGATCCACTAGGTATACATACAGGAGAAAGCATAGTTGTTGCACCTATTATATCTTTAACTAAAGAACAAATTTCACTTTTAGAAGAAATAGCTGCTCAAGTTGTACGTCATATCGGAATTGTAGGTGAATGTAACATTCAATATGCTTTCAATGCCGAAACCAATGATTATCGTATCATCGAAATTAATGCACGTTTAAGTCGTTCTTCAGCTTTAGCATCTAAAGCATCAGGTTATCCGCTTGCATTTGTAGCTGCTAAATTAGCATTAGGATATACCCTTGATCAAATAGGTGAGATGGGTACTCTTAATTCTGCTTATGTAGCTCCTTCTGTTGATTATATAATCGCAAAAATACCACGTTGGGACCTTACAAAATTTGTTGGAGTAAGTCGTGAAATAGGTTCTTCAATGAAGTCTGTAGGCGAAATTATGTCAATAGGTAAATCTTTCGAAGAAATCATGCAAAAAGGTCTACGTATGATAGGTCAAGGAATGCATGGTTTTGTAGGAAATACTGATTTGACTTTTGATGATGTAGAAAAAGCATTATCTCATCCTACAGATTTACGTATATTCGCAATTGCTGATGCATTCGAAAAAGGATACACTGTAGCTCAAATTGAGAAATTGACTAAAATAGATGTTTGGTTCTTAGAAAAATTGGAGAATATATATAAATACACTAAAGTTTTATCTAAATTTTCAAAAATTGAAGATTTGACCGCAGAAGTATTGAAAGAGGCAAAACGCTTAGGATTCTCTGATTTCCAAATAGCACGTTATGTTGAGAATTCAAAAGGAAATATGGAATCTGAAATGTTACGTGTGCGTAAACACAGAAAATCATTAGAAATTAATCCTAAAGTTTGTCGTATAAATACCGTAGCTTCTGAAAATCCTGATAAAACAAATTATTTGTATATGACCTACGGCGCTGAAAAATCTTTCAAGCCGGTTAAATCAAATAAAGAAAGTGTAGTTGTTTTAGGTTCAGGAGCATATCGTATCGGATCATCCGTAGAATTTGACTGGTGTAGCGTAAATGCAGTACAAACAGCCCGTAAATTAGGCTATCAATCTGTAATGATTAATTACAATCCCGAAACAGTATCTACCGATTATGATATGTGTGATCGTTTATATTTCGACGAGTTATCATTCGAAAGAGTACTTGATGTTTTGGATATAGAAAACCCTAAGGGAGTTATTGTTTCTGTAGGAGGTCAAATTCCAAATAATCTTGCAATGAAACTATATCGTCAGAATGTACCTATTTTAGGAACCTCTGCATTATCTATTGACAGAGCAGAAGATCGTCATAAATTTTCAGCAATGTTGGATACTCTAGGTATAGATCAACCTCGTTGGCGCGAACTTAGCAGTTTTGAAGATATTGATGAATTTATTTCTGAAGTGGGATTCCCGGTATTGATTCGTCCTTCGTATGTATTATCAGGAGCGGCAATGAACGTATGTTATGATAAAGATCAAGTTCGTTCATTCTTAACAATGGCTGCTAAAGTGTCTAAAGATCATCCTGTAGTAGTATCATCATTCTTGCAAAATGCAAAAGAAATTGAGTTTGATGCTGTTGCAAAACAAGGTGAAATAGTTGAATACGCAATATCAGAACATGTTGAATTTGCCGGAGTTCACTCCGGTGATGCAACCTTAGTATTCCCTGCACAAAAAATATATTTTGAAACAATGCGTCGAATCAAGAAAGTTTCAAAAATGATTGCAAAAGAATTGCAAATTACAGGACCTTTCAATATCCAATATTTAGCAAAAAATAATGATGTAAAAGTTATTGAATGTAATTTACGTGCATCACGTTCGTTCCCATTTGTATCAAAAGTATTGAAACGCAACCTTATAGAAACAGCAACAAGAATAATGTTGGGAGCAGATTACGCAAAACCTGATTCTTCTGTATTCGACATCGAACACATTGGTGTTAAAGCATCACAATTTTCTTTTGCTCGTTTACACAAAGCAGATCCTATATTGGGTGTAGATATGTCTTCAACCGGTGAGGTAGGATGTATCGGTGATGACTTTAACGAAGCATTGTTGAGCGCATTAATTTCAGTAGGCGTTAAAATACCTAATAAAAATATTATGGTATCTTCAGGAGAGGCTAAATCAAAAGTTGATTTACTTGATTCATGTAAACTTTTACAAGAAAACGGCTATCAAATTTATGCTACAGAAGGCACACAAAAATTCTTGACTGAGAATGGTATTAAAGCAACAGTAGTTGGTTGGCCTGATGAACCGGGAGAATTGCAAATAATGGATATGATGGCTAAAAAGAAATTTGATTTGGTTATTAATATTCCTAAGAATCAAACAAAACGTGAACTTACAAACGGCTACAAAATACGTAGAGCTGCTATAGATCACAATATCCCTTTATTGACTAATGCTCGTTTAGCGAGTGCATTTATACATGCATTCTGCGATATAAAACCTTCTGATATTAAAATAAAAGATTGGGAGTCATATTTTACAGAAAAATAGATTCTAATTAATGAGATTCAAACGCATGCTATTAAAATAGTATGCGTTTTTTTTGTATCTATCGAAAAAGCATGTATCTTTGCAAAAATGAAAAACCTTAAAAACTACCACAATGAAAAAGATAATTTATGCAATTTTAGGAATCTTTGCATTACCTATTAGTTTATTTGCTGTTCCCGGAGAATTAACAACAACTCCACAAAATCCAACAATCTCAGATAATATTACAATAACTTATGTACCATTGGCAAAACAACAATGGATGAGTTCGCAAGATGTATTTATTTATGTATGTCTTGAAATGGATGAAAATGGCGAATGGGTAAAAGAGAAATCTCCATGGTCAAAGAGCAATCAACCCACATTCAGATGGATTAAAAATGCTGATGGAAGTTTGAGTTACACTATTTCAGATATTAAGACTTATTTTAATTTATCTAATGCTGAACTTAATCGGGTTTCAGGTATGTTTGTTATATTGAAGAATGAAAAGTTTCAAACTACAGATAAATATATTAAGCTCCGTCACCTTAATGAGCCTGATTTGACTAAATTTAATGGAACCGTTCAATTCTCAGTAACGGTACCACTAGGCACAAAAGAGGTTTATGTTGCCGGAACATTTGGAAAAGAAGGTTCTGATTTGTATTGGAAACATGGAGAACCTACATTTAAACTTAAGAAGAAGGATGCTACGCATTTTGAAGGAACAATAAACAATGTTCCTGCAGATTTAGAATATTTATATGTTTGGGGACCACGTATAGATCAAACAGAATTTCGTCTAGGACATCGTCCATTGGGAAGCCGTAGTAAAGTATACGATATTGTTGAGTTTTGGGGTGATATGACATTGAATGTAACAGTTCCTAGAGGTACTCGTGCAATGTATGTTTCAGGTTCATTTAATAATTGGGGCTATAATCAAATGATGGATGCAGGTAATAATACATGGACATTTCATGTACCACCTACATGGTTGGGCAATACTGACATAGTAGAATACAAATATTATTATATGGATTCTGCCGAAGCTGGTGAAAAACGTAGTAATCGTAAGGCAAGTTTCGAAGGTTTTTCGACACAGTATGATGAAATTCCAACATGGAAATAGTTTTTTTTATCCTTTATATTAACTTATTAAATTTTTGAATCATGAAAAAGTTTTTACTTTCTGCAGCTATGTTAATCGCTGCAATCGGAATGTCTGCAACATCATATTACGTTGCAGGTAATGGTGGTGCTGATGGTACAGGAAAATGGTGTAATGGTATTAATTGGGATCCGGGTGCTTCTGCTAATGCAATTGTTGGTGGTCAAATTGTTTTTACTGATGTTCCTGCAGGTACATGGGAATTTAAAGTAACCGATGGAACATGGAATAATGCTTTTGGTTATGATGCAGTTGATCTTGACGCCAGCTCAAAACCACTAAGTAACTCAGGTGGTAATGTTCAATTTACACTTACCAGTACTCAAGACATCACTGTTCAATTTGATGGTGCAAACATCATTGTTCTAGGTAATTTCAGTTCAGGTGATTTTGATCCTATAAAAGATTATAGCATAATGGTTAGAGTTTATTCAACACCGGGAGTTGATGTGCCTATGACCTTTGTTGGTAATGGCGTTTATAAAGCTAATTCTGTTAATTTAGATGCAGCATTTAAAATAGCTGATGCAAATTATTCTCCTGTTAACTATGGTGGTGACGGTTCATTCGTTGATCCGGCTGAAGCTTATACATTACTTAAGGGATCTATGAGTAACTTATCATTAGAAGCTCCTGGTCTTTATGATGTAACCGTAACAATTTTAGCAGATTGGTCTGCTGAATTGTCTTTAGCTCCTGCAACAGCTGTAGAAAATGTAAATGCTGCTGCTGTATCTTCTGCAAACGGAACAATATTTGCTGATGGGGAAATGCAAATTTTTGATTTGACAGGCAAAAACGTAACATCACAAAATGGACAATTAAAAGGTAATTATATTGTTGTTGTTAACGGACAATCAAGTAAAGTTAATGTACAATAATATATTATTGTACATTACAAGTTTAAAACGCTTCGGATTTTATAATCCGAAGCGTTTTTGTTTTGTGTAATTTATATATCTTTGCCGACATGAATTTATATTATAAAGTCGCTGAACATATCTTTACTATAAGAACAGCTAATCCGGTTATGTTAGCTGCCGGAATGGAAAATCTTAAACCATTCGAATCAAAAAAATCTGATAATATAGTATTTACCTTAGTTCTGGATGCATTTATCGAAGAACAAGGTATAGAAGTTCATAGTTACAACACCGATGTGTTATCATACAGATTGAAAAAAAATGATAAAGGATATTGTATATTATTTAATAATATGCATTATCAAAAAAAATGTATGATGGTGTCAAATGCCGATTTTACAGAGATTAAAACAAATATGTCGTCTGATGACATAGATAATATGGCTTTGAATAATATACTCATGTTCGCATTTTCTTTTTCAACCATCAAAACAGCGACATTAATGATACACTCTTCTGTTGCTGTTCTTGATAATAAAGCCTATGCTTTTTTGGGTAAAAGTGGAACAGGTAAAAGTACACATGTAGGATTATGGCTTAAGCATATTCAAGGAGCTACTTTATTAAATGATGACAATCCGATTATACGAATTCAGGATAATAAAGTATATATTTACGGATCTCCATGGAGTGGGAAAGGAGCTGTCTATTTGCAAGAAAAATATCTTTTAAATGGTATAATGCGACTTAAACAGGCAGCATATAATAAAATAGAACCAATATCAGGAACAAAAGCTTTTGCTGCATTGTTGCCTTCTTGTTCAAAGATTCAATGGGAGCATGATTTATTTAATTCATTGTGCTCATCAATAAATATAATCATAAAAAACGTCCCAATATATTGTTTGGAGTGTTTGCCTGATGAGGCTGCTGCCCGTTTGTCATATCAAACCTTAGTTAAATAAATGGAAATTCAAACCAAACAAATATCAAACGAAAAACTTTTTTCTTGTGTAAAACAAGCAATATCAGAAGGGAAATGTGCTCGAATCAATGTCAAAGGGATAAGTATGACTCCATTTTTAATAGATGGACGAGATGAGGTGTTCTTAGATGCTGTAAATCCCAATGAAATATGTGTTGGAATGATACTATTTGTTGAAATTAATAATACATACATTCTTCATAGAGTAGTTTATGTGTCAGATAATTATGTTATACTCAGGGGAGATGGAAATGTTTCACAGTCCGAAAAAGTTTCTTTTGAACAAATAGTAGCTAAGGTATCTGCAGTAATACGTAATGGTAAACGAATTAATTACAGATCATATCATTGGCAATTATATGCTTTATTTTGGCCAAAATCACATAGAATGCGTATTCTATTCTTGAAAATATTCAGAAAACTAAGTAAAATTAAGCGCATTTTTTCAGGTACTATTGCATGAGTTGAAATGATATTTCTTATCTTTGCGATTGCGTTGCCGTTTCGTTATATCCTTAAAAACTTGTATGGAAAACCATTACAAGCTATTATTATTTTTTAAAACAAAGTTTATATGAAATCGGAAAGTAAAAGTTATGCATTGCCTATAGCAATGATGTTCGCGCTGTTTTTTATGATAGCGTTTGTTACTAATTTTGCCGGATCCATGGGTGTTATTGTGCAAAATCAGTTTGGCGCATCTAACGCCATGTCTCAATTAGGTACCCTCGCCAATTTTATTGCGTATGCTTGTATGGGTATACCTGCAGGTTTGATCTTAAAACGCAAAGGTTATAAATTTACTTCATTGCTTGCCATAACAGTTGGTTTTATTGGAGTAGGTATACAATTTTTATCAGGATATGCTCAATCATTCCCTATATATGTAATAGGTGCTTTTGTATCCGGATTTTCTATGTGTATGCTTAATATTGTAGTTAATCCGATGTTAAACACACTTGGTGGTGGTGGTAATCGTGGTAACCAATTAGTGCAATTTGGTAATTCTGCCAATTCAATAGGTGGTACAATTGCTCCTATTTTATTAGGATATTTGATTGGTGGTTCAACTGCTAATGCCCAAGTAAGTGATGCAAATCCTGCTATGCTTATAGCGATGTCATTATTTGTATTGGCATTTGTAATATTTGTATTTACAAATATACCGGAGCCACACATGGAATCTGCAAAAGAGAGACAAGATCGTTTAGATGGAACAAAAACGAAAGATCCACATAGTCCATTGTCTTTCCGTCATTTTGTATTGGGCGCAATTGCTATTTTCTTCTACGTCGGTATTGAGGTAGGAATACCTAACACAGCAAACTTATACATGTCAAAAATGAGTGGTGTAGGTCCTACAATAGCAGGGTTCGCTGTAGGAGCATACTGGTTTTTGATGCTGATTGGACGTTTAATTGGTGGATCTGTAGGTGGTGTTGTGTCTAGTAAAACAATGATGACCACAGTTTCTCTATTGGCTATGGTATTTGTTTTGTGTATTATTTTTGTACCTGAAACATTAGTAACTGTATTCGGCTATTCATTACCTTTAAATATGTGTTTTATGGTATTGTGTGGTTTATGCACATCAGTTATGTGGGGTGCAATCTTTAACTTGTCTACAGAAGGCTTAGGCAAATATACTCCATTGGCATCCGGTATTTATATGACCTTAGTATGTGGTGGTGGAATCATGCCTTTTATACAAAATCTTATAGCAGATAGTGTTGGAACTACATCAAGTTATTGGTTTGTATTCGCAGCATTAATATATATGCTGTTTTTCGCTTTGATAGGCTCTAAAAATGTAAATAAAAATATTCCAGTAGAATAATAATAATAAATAAAAAATGAGTATTATGGAAAAACCTTATGTAGTCGGCATCGATATAGGTGGTCAGACAGCAAAAATCGGATTAGTTGACGCTCGTGGTAATGTGTTAGTACAAACTGCAATTAGAAGTGATGATACTGACGATTACAAAAAATTTATTAGCGATTTGTGTGATGCTATTGTTAAGTTGGTCAGTAAAGAATACAAAATGGACCAAGTTCGTGGTATCGGTATTGGTGCACCCAATGGCAATTTTTACAAAGGCACAATTGAAAATGCTGTAAATTTAAAATTCGGTGGTATAAAAGTAATACCATTTGCAGAAGTAATGTCAAAGAAGATCGGTTTGCCGGTACGTCTTACTAACGATGCCAATGCGGCAGCTGTAGGTGAAATGACCTATGGAGCAGCTCGTGGTATGAATAATTTCATTATGATAACTTTGGGTACAGGTGTAGGTAGTGGTATCGTTGTTGGCGGTTCAGTGCTTTATGGTCATGACGGTTTTGCCGGTGAACTTGGACACGTAACAATGGTTCGTAAAAACGGACGTTTGTGCGGTTGCGGTAAAACAGGATGTTTGGAGGCTTATGCATCGGCAACAGGTGTTTCTCGTTCTGCAAGAGAACAATTAGAAGCAACCGATCGCAAAAGTTTACTTCGCAATATTCCTGCTGAAAATATTACATCAAAAGATGTTTTTGAAGCAGCCATGCAAGGCGATGAATTAGCCAAGGATATTTTTGATTTTACCGGTAATATGTTAGGTGAGGCATTAGCTGATTTTATTGCATTTAGTGCACCTGAAGCAATAATATTATTCGGTGGTTTAACAAAATCAGGCGATTTAATTATGAAACCTGTTGTTGAAAGCATGAATGCTAATGTTATGCCTTTGTGGAAAAACAAAATAAAAGTGTTGTTCTCTCAATTAAAAGAATCTGACGCTGCTATTTTAGGTGCAAGTGCTTTGGCATGGGAAATTAAAGATTAAGAATTTAAATAACATACTTTAATAGCCGCAATAATATTAATTGCGGCTATTTTCTTTGAGTAATCTATCAAAATAAAGTACATTTGTGTTTTTTAAAAGTATTATAATGAAATCTAATATTTTAGTAATAGCTGCATTGTTGTGTGTTTCATCTGTTAGCGCTTCATCATACGAAGAATATATTGATAGATATAAAACCATAGCAATACGTGAGATGAATGATTATGGAATACCAGCAAGTATTACATTAGCTCAAGGTATTTTAGAATCCGCAAATGGGACAAGCAGATTAGCTGTAGAAGGCAATAATCATTTCGGTATAAAATGTCATAATGATTGGAAAGGGGAGACTTTGACTCACGATGACGATGCAATGCAAGAATGTTTTCGTAAGTATGACAATCCGGAGGCCTCTTTTATTGACCATTCTCAGTTTTTAAAAACACGTGCACGCTATTCATTCTTGTTTGAATTAGATAAAACTGATTATCAAGCATGGGCCAAGGGATTAAAGCAAGCAGGATATGCAACCGATCCTAATTACACTAAACTTTTAACCGATTTGATCGAAAGGTTTAATCTTCATCAGTATGATCTATTACCTCCAATTGCTGAAACTACACCTAAATTAGCACCACAGACAGATCCTGTTTCTGGTGTCAAATATGTGCGTGCTCAAAAAGATGAAACATATTACACTATAGGCAAAAAATATAGAATACCATTTGGTTTGATTTATGTTTACAATGATGTAGATAAAGATAGTCGTCAGCCTAAAGAAGGTGATATAGTATATATCCGTGCAAAAAAATCAAAATGTCAAAAATGTGATAATCACGTAGTTGCTGAAGGAGAATCAATGTATGATATTTCTCAACATTACGGCATTAAAATACATAAATTGTACGATCTTAATAATATGCCATATTCTGCAAAACCAAAGGTAGGACAAATACTTAAGTTACATTGATGCCGTTTTTCTCGCAAGATATGGATCAAAATAAGCGTATGTTTTATCATGCGCTTGTTGTGCCTATATTACTAGTTATTTTGTTATTTTTAGTCTTTGCGCTAGAATATTTTGGTGGTTACGATTTCCATTTTCTAGGTGTGTATCCTCGTGAATTAAAAGGGCTGATTGGCATATTAACTATGCCAATTATTCATAGCGATATTAAACATTTATACGCCAATATTATACCCATATTTGTTTTGACCTTATTCTTGTATATGGCATATAGAAAATATGCATATAAGGTATTGATTTTTGTATGGATAGTTACGGGCATGATACTATGGATAATAGGAAGATCTTCATGGCACATTGGTATATCAGGTATTATATATGGTTTAGTATGTTATCTTTTTTTTGGAGGCTTAGCCGGCAATAATAGAACGTCAATAGCAATAGCATTAATTGTGGCTTTTTTGTATGGCGGTATTGTTTGGTATATGATACCGATAGGAATTGATAATCATATTTCGTGGGAAGGACATTTGTCCGGTGCTGTGTCAGGAATAATTGCTGCAGTAATATTTAGAACCAAGCCTAAGGGCGATGAAAATGCAGAAAAGCAAGAAGAACAAGATGATGTACAATATGATTGGCGAGATTCGGATAAAACAGAATCTGAATTACCTTCATAGTACATATATACGTTCAAATCGCAAAATTTGATTTTTTTTTACTACTTTTGCAGCATTAATATAAATACAATGGAACAACAAGACTCTACTAATAAAAATAAAGAAGAAATGGATTTGATAGATGTAATCAAAATTGTGTGGCATTGGTTTGTACTATATATATGTAAACCATTTGTATATCTATTTAGATTTGGTTTGAATAGATGGTGGCAGCTAATTATTTTCGGAATTTTAGGATTTGCTGCTTCGTACATGTATAGTGAATTCCGTCCAATATATCAAGGATTTGTAGTATATCAAACTAATACAGGAATTAGTAGTGATTTTATTACTGAAATAGATCAATTATCAAAGTCTTCTTTGGATAATATATCTACAAAATTGGAAATTCCTGAAAAATCGATTGTCGAACTCAGGAGTATTGCACCCCATTATGTATATTCGGTGGATTCCTTACTTACTTCCCATATAATTGATTATTATGATAAGTATTTAAACAAAAATAAGAAGATTGTAATAAATAATCGTTTTTGTGTTGAAATAAGGATGTACGATAAGAGTTGTTTTGATGATTGGGAATCTGGTTTTGTAAATTACTTTAATAAAAATAAATTCTTTTCTGATTTAAAGAAAAAGGATATAGCTAATGTAAAAACTAGAATTGGTGTATTAGAAGAAGAAATAGAAAAATTAGATAGCCTTCGTCAAATAGAGTATTTTGAAAACTCAAGAAAAAATGTTTCTATTACATCAGTAGGAACTATATCGACGTCACCTGAAACTAAATTGTTACATAACGATATATTGTCTCTTAAATCAGAATTACAATCAAATAAAAATAGATTGATATATGATACAGATGTTTTATCTGTTGTAGTCCCAATGCAAGTTAATAAATTACCATACAACACTTGGTTGAAGACATATAAGGTGTTTGTCTTCTTCGGAGTATTTATTGGATTAGTATTACTTCTATTGTGGGATAATCGTAAAAAAATATATAACTTTATAGTAATTAAGTAAGCAAGTTTGCAAGATACAAAAAGAGCCGCATAATTTTTATGCGGCTCTTTTTGTGGAGCTGGAGGGTATCGAACCCTCGTCCAAACAAGGAAATAATACGCTTTCTACATGCTTATTTTGGCTTAAATTTTCGAGATGTAACAAGACCCAAACTACCAATTACATCCTTATCTTCTGTTTTTTACCTGCAACGCGAAGCCGAAGTAGGCGAGTTCTGATATTTCCGCACCTCCATGTTCAAAAAGCCTCAGAACAGCGGCATTTGGGAGATGTCTCGTTTTAGTACCTTGTACTAAAATAAAGTTAGTCTACTATAATTCGACTAAGCAGCAAGAGCGTAGTTATTTTCGCCAGTTATAATTTTGAAAGTTCATATTATAGAGCCCACTTACAAAGCTCTGCATGCTTACATATCAGTTCTACCTGCTGTCAAATCCAGTCAACCCCAATATGTTCTGGCAAAAGTACGACAAAAAAAAGTCCCTTACAAATTTGCAAGAGACTTTTTAAATATTTTGATTGCTTATTTTGCGACAGCTACAGCTCTAATTTCGCGTATTACAGTAATTTTTACTTGTCCGGGATATGTCATTTCATCTTGGATTCTCTTTGCAATATCTTCAGACAAACGTTCTGTTTCTTGATCGCTAATCTTATCAGCACCAACAATAACACGTAATTCACGTCCGGCCTGAATAGCGTATGTCTTTTGTACTCCCGGATAACTCATTGCGATATTCTCCAAATCGTTAAGACGTTTAATATATGCCTCAACAATTTCTCGTCTTGCTCCGGGTCTTGCTCCGGAAATAGCATCACATGCTTGTACAATAGGAGCAATTAATGTTTGCATTTCTACTTCGTCATGGTGAGCACCAATTGCATTGCAAATATCCGGTTTCTCTCCACAACGTTGTGCAATCTTCATACCAAGTAATGCGTGTGGTAATTCTGGATCTTCATCAGCAACTTTACCTATATCGTGTATTAAACCTGCGCGACGTGCTTTCTTCGGATTTAAGCCTAATTCAGATGCCATTACTGCGCATAAATTTGCAGTTTCGCGTGCATGTTGTAAAAGATTCTGACCATACGAAGAACGATATTTCATTTTACCTATTAAACGAACAAGTTCAGGATGTAAACCATGTACACCCATATCAATTGTAGTACGTTTACCTATTTCAACGATTTCTTCTTCAATCTGTTTTGTAACCTTTGCTACAATTTCTTCAATTCTGGCAGGGTGGATACGTCCGTCTTGAACCAATTGATGTAATGACAAACGTGCTATCTCTCTGCGGATAGGGTCAAATGCAGATAGAACAATTGCTTCAGGAGTATCATCAACAATAATTTCAACGCCGGTTGCAGCCTCTAATGCTCTAATGTTTCTACCTTCACGTCCAATGATGCGTCCCTTTATTTCGTCAGATTCAATATGAAATACAGTAACTGCATTCTCTATAGCTGCTTCACTTGCAACTCTTTGTATAGATTTTATAATTACTTTTTTAGCTTCTTTGTTTGCATTCATGCGAGCTTCTTCCATAATCTCATTAGTGTAAGCCAATGCTGCTGTTTGAGCCTCTGCTTTCAATGATTCAATCATGTTGTTTTTAGCCTCTTCTGCAGATAAACCTGCGATAGATTCTAGTTTTTCAATAGCTTGATGATGTAAGCGATCTAATTCCTGATCTTTCTTTTCGGCTATTTCTAATTGTCCTTCGTAAGAAATTTTAAGATGTTCTATTTCAGATTCTTTTTTTACAATACTTTCTTCTTGTGACAATAATTGTTTTTCTTTCTGTACCAATCTTGCCTCAGTAGATTGTAGCTTCGAATTGCGTACACTTGCTTGTTTCTCGTATTCGTTTTTAAGTTGTAAGTACTTTTCTTTTACTTCAAGTAATTTGGCCTTCTTAATTGCTTCACCTTCTGCTTTTGCTGTTTGTATGATGCTTTTTGCTCGCAGGTTCTGTATAAAGAACACGAGTCCAATCGCAATGCCGCCACCAAGCACGAACGCTGCGATGATTAAAATTATTTCTAATAGTTCCATTTTATTTTGTATATATAATTAATTAATAAAAAAAATGCAATAACTGCCCGCATTTAGCGGAATCAGGAATTGCATTTAATTATGAAAGATATTCAGTAGAGATAGTGTATTACTTCACTTCTGACAAGCATTTTAAAATCTTATCGTTCATCTTTTCGATAGAAATCTTAGCCGTATTATTGGTCTGCTCATTCTGTAATTTTATCAATTCAAGAGCATATTCTAGAGCAACCAGCGATGTTAAAAATACTTTGTTTTTAGCTACCGATGAATATTTCTCTTGATATTGCAGAATCTTTAACTTTAATTGTTTTGCTGCTTCTCGATATATGGCTTCTTCACTTCTTTCAATAATAGTATGAAAAGTACAATCATTGATTTTTAGTGTAATCTCAAATTGTTTCTGAAGCTGGTTCATTTTGTTCGAGTTGTGCGATACAATTATTTATCTCTTCAATAATTTCTGACAGTGCTTTTTGTGCCTCTTTTACATCTCCTTTATTTAAAGATATGCTAGCTTTAGCTATTTTTAGACTGTCATACTTCTTTTGCAATTCCATGATTTCTGCATGTGACCGGAGTATTTCGTTTCTTGCATTGCTATTTTCCTCAATTAGTCTTTCAATCTGTTCCTTTTGATTTTCAGACAAGCTGATCAAAGCATCAATATTTTTCTCTAGTTCATCTAATGAATTTGGATACACTTCGGCCATATACATAAAATCTTTACAAAAGTAGCAATAAAGGATGAGAAAAAAAAACGGCAGACAATAAAAAAATAAGATTTATATAAAAAAACAAAAGCCGCTTGTTTTAAGCGGCTTTTATATGTTTGACTGGTAAAATTAAATACCTTTTTCTTTAATACGTGCTTTTTTACCCGTTAAATCGCGTAAGTAATATAATTTAGCACGACGAACTTTACCAATTTTATTTACTTCCAATTTTTCGATGAATGGAGAATCCAATGGGAAAATACGTTCTACTCCAATACCTTCTGACATTTTACGAACAGTGAAACGTTTTTTGTCACCATGACCTGCTATTTTAATAACAACACCACGATATTGCTGAATACGTTCCTTGTTACCTTCAACGATTTTATATGAAATCGTTACGGTGTCTCCGCTCTTAAATGAGGGAAGAGTTTTTTCTTTGCCTGTCGCTAACGACTCTTCGGCGATTTTGATTAAGTCCATTTTAAATTTTGTTTTTCGGTTTGACTTGCTGCGCAATATACCGGATTCCTCTGCTCCGACAGAGATTGCGTCAAAAACGGCTGCAAAGTTAATGAATTTATTTTGAAATATGCATTAAATCCAATATTTTATTTTTAAATCCAGTATTTTCTTGTATTTTCGAGAAGTTTTCGGCTCCTGTACCATAGCTATATATAGGAACCATCACTCCGGTATGCTTTCCTGTTGAGAATTTATACTCTTTTTCGTTCTCTAATAAGCTTACTCCACCTGTTTCGTGGTCGGCAGTTACAATAATTAATGTCCCCGGGTTTGCATCAGCAAAATCCATACAAGCGCCAAGTACAGCATTTATATCTTGAATCTCAGTCTTTAAGTATTTTGCATTGTTTCCGTGAGATGCCCAATCTATTTGAGAAGCTTCAATCATCAAGAAAAATCCTTTTTTATTTTGCGATAATAATCTTAGTGCTTGTTGTACTGCTTGTGGAATTGTATCTTTTCTTTGTTCGGCAACAGGCATATCTTCTTTGGCAAGTAAACAAGCAATTTTACCGACTTTTTTTACTGATTTTAAATCGTCAAGATTGTTGCATACTTCATATCCAAGGTTTTTCAATGAATCTGTGCTAACAAATTTTGCTCCACCTCCAACAATCACATCTATATTTGATTTGTATAAATCTGACACGATGGCACTGTCCATACCTCTGTTAGGTTGGTGCGCATAAAAAGCAGCCGGTGTGGCATGATTGATACGGCAACTTACAACTATACCTGTCGATAAGTCATTCTCTTTTAATATAGTAAGAATAGATTTCACCGGAATAGAGTCTTGCGATACACCTAACATACCATTGTTTGTCTTTACACCGCAAGCTATTGCAGTTCCTCCTGCAGCAGAATCTGTGACAGGACTATTAGCAGAGTAAGTTTTTGATAATCCGATTGCTTGAGCTCGTTCAAAATTATTAGGACTATTTAATGTGCATATATGATTTAATCCCATTCCATCTCCAATTATGACAATAACGTTATTAGGTCTGTTTACAGCCATAATTGGCATTGTTAACATAAAAGCAACTAAAAGAAAATTGTATCGTTTCATTGTTTTTGATTTTACTCTTCTAAATATTTCATTTCATTTTTAATATCATGCAATCTTGCTTTTATGATATTTAATTTATCTATTACACTAGTTGTGTTGACATTATTGGCATTGTTCTTTTGTAATTGCTTTTGTGCGCCTTTAATAGTCATTCGTTTTTCTTTTAGCAAATACTTAATCATTCGAATATTTTGAATATCCTTTTGAGTGTAATGTCTTGTGCCTCTGTCATTTGTTTTTGGCTTGATAATTGAAAAATTCTTTTCCCAATATCTTAATAACGATGGTGTTAAGTCAAACTCTTCGGCAACTTCGCTTATTGAATAATATAATTTTCCTTCTTTTAGCATCAATCAAATGTTTTAGCATTATTTGCAGAAATACGTACCATTTCATCATATTCTGCAGGCGACAAATCCAAGAAATAATAGTTTTGTGGATTTTGTGCCTTACCTTTAAATCTTACTTCGTAATGAAGATGGGGGCCTGTTGATTTTCCGGTATTCCCAACATATGCAATCACATCTCCTCGTACCACTTTAGTGCCTTTACGAATTGATTTTTGAAATTTACTTATATGTGCATATACTGTTGAATAACCATATCCGTGGTCAATAACAATGCAATTACCATATCCTTGTTTCCAACCTACAGATACAATCGTACCATTACCTGTTGCGTATATTTCTGTGCCTATTGGTGCAGCAAAGTCCATTCCTTCGTGAAATCTTAAAGTCTTGTATATTGGGTCTATACGTCTGCCATAACCGGATGCTGTACGTTTTAAATCTTTGTTTAAAACAGGTTGTATAGCGGGTACATGCAATAATTTATCTTCACTTTGTTTGGCCAAACTAATTAATTCGTCAAAAGAATTTGATTGAACATAAAGCATACGATTAAGAATGTCCATTTTCATTGACGATTCTTTTACAATAGATGCGGTACGCAAATCATCCCATTGGCTGTAACGAGCTGTTGCATCGTAATTACCGGTACGAAGAGTAGTAGGAATTGAATCAGCCTCTAACATTACTCTGTAAAAATTATCATCTCTTTCTCGAATAATATTTAAAATTTTAATAGCATCATCAAGTTGATGTGATAATAATTCAAATTGAGTTCCAATACGTTCATTTTCAGCTGCTAAAGTTTTTTCGTTAGGAGATTGGATTGTGAAAATGAATAATAAAAAGAATGCAGCTCCAAATATAAGTCCTAAACTTAAAACGCTGATAGCCCTTTTAAAATGATACTTCCAAGTGTGTTCAACACGTTCATACTTGAGTGTACGTTTGTTAAATTGGTAGTGTGTATTATCTGATTTTAATGAGGTCATTATAACTTTTTTGAGTCGCAAATTTACAATTAAATCTCAACTATTTGTAAATATGCAGTCAAGTTTTTGTTCTATTTTGCAAAAATAAAGACTTGCCCTTATTTTTATACATACCTTGGTAAAATTTCCAATTATATTAACTATTTTTGCAAGTCAAAAAAATCATATAGTATAATGATGACTTCTAAAGAAATACGTAAGTCCTTTTTGGACTTTTTTGCTTCAAAAGGGCATAAAATAGTTCCTTCTGCACCAATGGTAATTAAAGATGATCCTACCTTGATGTTTACCAATGCAGGTATGAATCAATTTAAAAATATCATTTTGGGTAATGATCCAATTAAATATCCACGTATAGCTGATTCACAAAAATGTTTACGCGTAAGCGGTAAACATAATGATTTGGAAGAAGTTGGACATGATACATATCACCATACAATGTTCGAAATGTTAGGTAACTGGAGTTTTGGTGATTATTTTAAATCAGAAGCAATTCAGTGGGCGTGGGAATATCTTACAGAAGTATTAAAATTAGATAAGAATCGCCTATATGTAACAGTTTTTGAAGGCGCTCCTGCCGAAGGTTTGAGTAGAGATGATGAAGCTGCAAATATTTGGGCAAAATATATTGATCCAAGTCGAATAATAAACGGAAATAAACACGATAATTTCTGGGAAATGGGTGATACCGGTCCTTGTGGACCTTGCTCAGAAATACATATAGATTTACGTGAAGATACCGAAAGAGCTAAAATTGATGGCAAAACACTTGTTAATGGCGATCATCCTCAAGTTATTGAAATTTGGAATAATGTATTCATGCAATACAACCGAAAATCAGATGGCTCTTTAGAGGCTCTACCAAAGAAAGTTATTGATACAGGTATGGGCTTTGAACGTTTGTGTGTTGCTGTTCAAGGTAAAAAATCAAACTACGATACAGATGTATTTATTCCTTTATTAAAGGCTGTAGGCGAATCTTGCTCCTGCGAATATGGTAAAGATAATAAGATTGATATAGCCATGCGCGTTGTCGCAGACCATATTAGAACTATATCGTTTGCAATTACAGATGGTCAACTACCTTCCAATGCAAAAGCAGGTTATGTAATACGCCGTATCCTTCGTAGAGCAGTTAGGTATGGTTATACATTCTTAAATCAACGTTCTGCATTTATGTATAAATTGGTGCCGGCTTTGATTGATAATATGGGAGAAGCTTATCCCGAACTTAAGTTACAACAAACTTTGATTGAGAAAGTTATCAAAGAAGAAGAAGATGCATTTTTACGTACTTTGGAAACCGGAATTCGTTTGTTAGATAAAGTAATGTCTGATACAAAGAAAAACGGAAGAGATGAGATTAGCGGTGTTGATGCATTTGTACTTTATGATACTTATGGTTTTCCAATAGATTTAACCGAACTTATATTAAAGGAGAACGGATTAAAATTAAATCATAACGATTTTGATGCAGAAATGCAAAAACAAAAAGATCGTGCACGTAATGCAGCATCTATTGAAACGGGCGACTGGGTAATAATACGCGAGGGCGAAACTGCATTTGTAGGATATGATCAAACCGAAGCTGATGCACAAATTTTACGTTATAGAAAGATGGTTCAAAAAGGCAAAGAATTTTATCAAGTTGTTTTGTCTGTTACACCTTTTTATGCTGAGATGGGTGGTCAAGTTGGTGATTCAGGTGTGCTTGAAACCGAATCAGAAAAAATTCAGGTGATAGATACAAAAAAAGAAAATAATTTGCCGATTCACATATTAACCACTTTGCCAAAACAGATTGAGGCTACTTTTAAAGCTATAATCGACATTGATAATCGTATGGCAACTGAAGCAAATCACACCGCAACTCACTTATTACATGAGGTTTTGCGCGATTTACTAGGTCAACATGTTGAGCAAAAAGGTTCTTATGTTTCTCCCGAATCATTACGTTTCGACTTCTCGCATTTCCAAAAGCTGACACCTGAAGAAATACGTAAAGTTGAACATGCAGTAAATAAGAAAATCCGTATGAATGAGCCTTTGCACGAACGTCGCAATGTACCGATTGCAGAAGCTAAATCACTTGGTGCAATGGCATTATTTGGCGAAAAATATGGAGATAGCGTTCGTGTTATACAATATGGTTCTTCTATAGAATTATGTGGTGGAACACACGCAAAATCAACAGGTAACATAGGCATATTTAAAATAGTTTCTGAAAGTTCTATTGCAGCCGGTGTACGTCGTATTGAAGCTGTAACAGCAGAACATGCAGAGTTTTTGATAGATGATTTGCAAAATATGCAAGTATCTGTGCGCGAAATGTTTAATAATGTACCGGATGTAGTACAAGCTGCTCAACGTACTTTGGAAGACAATACAGCACTTCGTAA
This sequence comes from Bacteroidetes bacterium ADurb.Bin302, assembly GCA_002069025.1. Next base: position 24,064 of record MWBK01000052.1, read on the forward strand.
AAAGATTGATATTTTTATGCAAGAAAGAGCTCTACAGATACGTGATAATATGCTTAATAGGGCAGAACAATTTGGCGATGTTAAGCTTATTAGATATGTAGGTAATGATAATCCTGATATATTCAAAAACATTGTACCTTATTTCAAAGGTAAATTTACAGATGTTAAGTTTGTATTTGTAGCAGGTACTGTTTATGAAGATAAACCGACATTGACCATATTATTAAGTAAGCCGATGGTAGATGCAGGTTATAACGCAGGAAATATTATTCGTGAAGCAGCAAAATTCATTCAAGGCGGTGGCGGTGGTCAAGAGAGCTATTTGGCGTGGAACGATAGCGTCGATTGCCGTGAGATCGGCAAGGACACGGATACGCCCCTTCGTTAGCTCAATCCGGCGTTCGCGCTGTCAGCCAAAGACAAAGGAATGGAGCACGCGCCATGGCTCGCCCGGCGTCTGCGCGATCAGATTGACTCCCGGAAACGTCAGCGCAATTTCTGACGGGAGTTTGTGAGCCGCATCGAGCGTGTTGCCTGGCGCGCGTGGATTTCTTGGATGCGCCAGCGTAATGTGGGGCTTCTGCGTGCCCAGCAGGCCTGCACCGAGCAATCTTTCGCGTAGTCGCATAAATTGATCTGCGCCCACGACGCAAGGCAGCAACACGCCGTGGCCGTCAAACATTATGGCGCGGCCAAACACAAGCGTAATCGGCGGCGCGCCAGCGAGCGCTTCTGTTATGAGCGCACCAGAGAGCAACGCGGCCTCATCATCCCGGCACAGCGTGACGTGCGCCGGGATGAGCGCGTGCTGAACAGGGTCGAGCACGCGACGAACGGCGTCCAACGGCGCAGCCAAATGGTCCGGAACGTAGAGACTGATTTGGCGCCGCAGTGCCAAGTCTAACGCCCAAACTTCTGAAACTTCACGCGGCTCGGAATAATTTCCGTCACGCCGAGGCGGCGCATCTTGTCGGCTTCGTAGCTGTCGAAATCGCCTTCGAACCATTCTAGGTGGCTGTCGCCTTCGAAGGCGAGGATGTGCGTGGCCA
>MWBK01000053.1 GCA_002069025.1 Bacteroidetes bacterium ADurb.Bin302
GGTGAGCCTATCGTTCCACGTTGAGTGCGTCACATTGATGTCAAGGGTTGAGAAATAAAAAACTGAAAAGCTTGTAAATAAAGGGTTTCCAGACATTTAGTTTTTCTCGAGGCCGATCTGCCGGATGTGGCAATGTCAGGAAACCCTTATTTTTGTTGCTTGAGGGAATATGTCAACTACCCTGAAAATGTGTAGTTGAGTTACCGGATTAGATAATTGTCTTTTTTGTAGGGGGTTGAGGAAATTGGATAGATATGATGCTAATGAAATAAGTTTTATATATGTATTTGCAAAAAGTTGTTTGAACTTAAAAACAAAATCTAATTATGTATTATAGTAATTAAAAAAAATATATAAAAAAACTAAAAAAAGGTTATTAAAAACCTATTGACAATGATGTGTACATATGCTATATTTTACTTAACGGAAGAAAATGGATTGAAGGAGGGAATGTTGTGGTAGATGTTAACCCTATCACTGAAGTTACTTATAAGATTTCAGATTATATGCAAGGAAGAGTGCGTCCGGAAGAAGCTAATCGTTTGATTCTCGGTGTACTGACAATAAAGTGGATTAACGACACCAAGGAAAGGTTAGGTTGGCACATTGTAGATAGTTATTCCTGGAACGACATCAGGGTCCACAACGACAGGGTAAAGGATTTCCTCATGTATGCTGCAAGAAGTTTAGAAGAGGAAAACTATTTATTAAAGGGGATCTTTACTGATTACCTCTTTAAGCGGTTACAGGACGTTGATGATGCAGGTATTTGGATGGTTATTAACAATATTGACCGTTTGGATTTGAAGGATTATCAAGTCGCAGGAAGTTTTGTTGAATGGTACATCAGGCAGAGTAATACTTGGGGCAACATCATGGCAGAAAGTCAGTTTACTTCACCAGACATCATTTCACAGCTGCTGGTTGAATTGATAGATGTTAAGTCAAAGCACAGCTTGTGTGATATATGTTCAGGTGTCGGAGGAACGATTGTAGAAGCGGTAAAATTAAACCCTTTGCTCATGGTTTATGGTCAAGAAATGAATAAAGATGCATTTTATTTGAGCAAGATTAACCTTCTTTTGCATGGCCATTGTAATTTTAGGATGGAACTAGGCGATGTAATTAAAGCACCAGCACTGATCGAAAATGGTATGCTTCTTAACTTTGATGCTGTAGTAAGTGATTTGCCGTTTAATGCAATGAAGTGGGGATATGAGGTAGCTGCAGCCGATAAATATGGTAGATTCAAATATGGAGTTACACCATCTATGTCAAGCGAATGGGTGTTTATTCAACATATCATTGCAATTACCAAAGAAACGGGAATAGCAGCAGTAGTGACGACACGAGGAAGCCTTGTGAAAACTACTGATGAGAAAATTCGTGCCGGTATTGTTGAAGACGATATTATTGAGGCTGTTATAGACCTACCACATAAACTCTACGAGGGTACTTCTATACCAGTAAGTATTATTGTATTTAATAAGAATAAGCCATCAGAGCGCAGGAATAAGGTATTGATGATTGATGCATCAAATGAGTTTATAGCCAATAACCGTCGCACCAATACATTATCGGATGAACAGAAACGGAAGCTGCTTTCGGTGTTTAGAAATGGTGAGGAAATCGAGAATTACAGCACTTTTATTGATGTGGCTGAAATCAGAAAGAATGGGTATAAGCTCGGTACAATCAATTACCTAAAAATTAATACCTTGGCTGTCGGGATGAAAAACGCTGTAAAACTGAAGGATGTGACTAAGAGTATATTCCGTGGAGTACAAATAAACTCAAATGAAATCGATGAGTTGCAAAAAGCTCCTGATGCGGACTACTATCTTTTAAATGTAGGCGATATTCAGGCAGGCCAGATAAATATAAGTTCAATGGTTAAAATTGCCCTTAAAAGCCAAAGATGGGCGTCACTTTACTTGCTTGAGCCGGGCGATGTAGTGATTTCGGCTCGGGGTTCAAGTATTAAGACCGCAGTGGTTGATGATGGTATGCCGCCTACGATTGTGGCAGGGAACTTAGTATGTATTAGGGTTAACAGTGAGAAGATTAATCCGTATTATTTAAAAATGTTTCTTGATAGCCCTGTTGGACATACATTGCTTGAAGGTGTCCAAACTGGTAGTGTTATAAAGGTTTTGAACCCAAAGAATATTGAGGAGATACCGGTTCCACTTAAAGATATAAGAACGCAAAAAGAACTGGCAAATGTTTATGTAAATGCAAAACAGCGTTACATGGATATTGTATCCAATGCAGAGAAGAATTTTAAATCTACTATTGCAAAAATCTACCGTGAAATGGGTATGGATTAAAGGAGGGGTTTGTATGATGGATAAATGTGCGCTTTGCGGTCAAATAAAGGAATTAAAACTGAGTCATATAATACCAAAGTTTGTTTTTGACTATATAAAACGTACTGGAGCAATTCAGAATACAAGGTTTAGACGACCACTTGATAACCCTAACATCCCATATCAGGATGGCGATAAACAGGAGCTACTATGTGGTGAATGTGAAGAATTGTTTTGCGCAAAAGAAAAGCTTTTCGCCGAACAGGTTTTTATTCCTTTTCAAAATAATGCTATAGTAAAAAATTTACAATATGGCCCATGGTTACATTACTTTATAACTTCTGTGAATTGGCGAAACCTCTATCTCGATATATTGGACTTTGAAAGAAACGGAGGCATAAGGCCGCATGCATTAGATGCATTGAGAGCTGCAGAGAAAAAAATGAGAGAATACTTGATTTGTCGAACAGAAAATATTGCTGGAATTGAAAATCACATTTTCTTTGCAGATGCAATTAAAAAAGCTAATTCTAAAATAGCAGAATTGGGACCTCACATGTTTATTAGGAGAAGTGCTTTCGGTTATTCCTATATGTGTTATAACCCTGATGCTTACTATGTTTATTCAAATTTAGCCGGTGTGATTATCGCTACAATAATTAAAAAGCACCCTCAAGAAGTGTGGAGCAATACCAGGGTTAAACCGAATGAAGGTATTATAACTATTCCACAAAGTGTGAAAAGTCCTTTAATAGGAGAGTTATTTGATTATATGAGAGATAGTCATGAAAGCACTATATCAGACAGTCAACAGCAAAAACTTGTTGAACGATTAAAAAAGGACCCACAGAGATTGATTAATAGTGAGTTTTATAAATGCTTTATGTTGGATGCGGAACTTAAAAAAAGATACATTATTAATCCTGATTAACAGCGACTATGGGAAGCCGTTTTACTAATCTGTAATACACTAGCCTCAAAGAGGCCGTAGGTTAGGAATCAGTATTAGTGGGGGGATGTGTACTGGACAACATTTTTGCTGAATGATTCTGGCGTAATCTCAAACATAAGAGAATATATCTCAAGAATTACCAGAGTCTCAGAGAGACACAGGAACGAAGACAATCTGTTGCAATGCTAAAACTGAAACCAGAAATGCTAATAGAAAGATAGGCTTTTCTGATAAATAAAGTCACAGGAAGGAGATACAAAATAATGACAAAAAATTCTAAAAAATCAACAACAAACAATAGCACAACTAATACTTTTGTGGTAAAATGTATGTATATTACCACT
>MWBK01000054.1 GCA_002069025.1 Bacteroidetes bacterium ADurb.Bin302
TACTTTTTTTGCTTCACGTGCGCGCTGTTGCAAATCTGTTGTCATAGTGAATTAAATAATTATTAGTTAGTTAATAAAAACGCTGCTTAAAACACTTGACTATATTAGATAGAAAAACACCAACAATTATGTCGGTGTTTTTCTATTATTGTATATATTCTCACATTAACGCAATGCAGCTTGTGCTGCTGCCAACCTTGCGATAGGCACACGGAATGGAGAACATGAAACATAATTTAATCCTACTCTATGGCAGAACTCTACTGACGAAGGTTCGCCACCATGTTCACCACAAATACCACACTTAAGATCAGGACGTACGCTGCGGCCTTTTTCTGTAGCCATTTGTACTAATTGTCCAACACCATTTTGGTCTAGTATTTGGAATGGATCATTTTTTAAGATCTTCATATCCAAATAAGCAGGCAAGAATGATGCAATATCATCACGGCTATAACCAAATGTCATTTGAGTTAAGTCATTCGTTCCGAATGAGAAAAATTCCGCTTTTGTAGCGATACGATCAGCAGTAAGTGCTGCACGTGGAATTTCAATCATAGTACCTACTTTAAATTCGATGCTAACTCCGCGTTCTTGAAATAATTTTTCAGCTGTTTCGCGAATTATTCTCTCTTGATTAGCAAACTCGTTCACAATACCTGTTAATGGAACCATTATTTCAGGATGTGTTTCAACACCTTCTTTTTTCAATTCAAGTGCTGCACCTAAAATAGCACGTGTTTGCATTTCTGTGATTTCAGGATATGTATTCCCTAAACGGCAACCACGATGGCCTAACATAGGATTGGCTTCGTGCAAAGAATCAACACGTTGACGAATGTAATCGTAAGAAACACCCATTATTTGGGCTAATTCACGTTGTTCTTTCTCTTCGTGAGGAACAAACTCATGTAGAGGTGGATCTAACAAACGTACTGTAACAGGACATCCTTCCATTGCTTTAAAGATTCCTTTAAAGTCTGCTTGTTGATATGGAAGAATTCTTGCTAATGCTTTACGACGTCCTTCTAGAGTTTCAGCCAAAATCATTTCGCGCATTGCACGGATCTTGTCACCTTCAAAGAACATATGCTCTGTTCTACAAAGTCCTATACCTACTGCACCAAAACGACGAGCAACTTGTGCGTCGTGAGGAGTATCAGCATTGGTACGAACTACCAAACGAGTATATTTATCAGCTAATTTCATCAATTCTGCGAAATCCTCATCAAGTTCAGCTTCTTTAGTTGCAACAGCACCTAAATAAACTTCACCGGTTGATCCGTTTAATGAAATAAAATCACCTTCTTTTAAAGTGGTTCCGTTTACAGAAAGTGTTTTTGCTGTATAATCAATAACTAATGATCCTGCACCTGATACGCAGCATTTGCCCATTCCACGAGCAACTACAGCAGCGTGTGATGTCATACCGCCACGTGCAGTTAATATACCTTGTGCAGCAGCCATACCAGCCAAGTCTTCAGGAGATGTTTCAATACGAACCATTATAACATGTTCGCCTTTGCTTGCCCATACAGCAGCATCTTCAGCATTGAAAACAATCTTACCGCAAGCAGCTCCCGGAGAAGCAGCCAAGCCTTTTGTAAGCACTTGAGCAACCTTTAATGCAGCTTTATCAAATATTGGGTGAAGTAATTCGTCCAATTTATTTGGTTCAACGCGCAATACAGCTGTTTTTTCATCAATAACACCTTGATGTAACATATCCATGGCAATTTTAACCATAGCTGCTCCTGTACGTTTTCCGTTACGAGTTTGCAAGAACCACAATTTACCTTCTTGAACTGTAAATTCCATATCTTGCATATCTTTGTAGTGGTTTTCCAATTTTGTTTGAAGTGCGTCTAATTCTCCATATATAACAGGCATTGATTCTTCCATTGAAGGATATTTTGCAAAACGATCAGCTTCTGATACATTAGCTAATTTTGCCCAGCGTTGTGAACCTAATTTTGTAATTTGTTGTGGAGTACGAATACCTGCTACAACATCTTCACCTTGAGCATTAATCAAATACTCACCTACGAATTGATCTTCACCGGTTGCAGCATCACGTGAGAAGCATACACCTGTTGCTGATGTATCGCCCATATTTCCGAATACCATGGCTTGTACACTAACTGCCGTACCCCATTCTGCAGGTATTCCTTCCATTTTACGATATAATATAGCACGTTCGTTCATCCAGCTATCAAATACAGCACAGATTGCGCCCCACAATTGCTCGTATGCATCTTCAGGGAAATCTTTGCCTGTTTGTTTTTTAACAGCTGTCTTGAAACGTGCAACTAATTGTTGTAAATCTTCTACACTTAATTCCGTATCCAACTTAACACCTTTTGCAGATTTTACGCTTTCAATAATTTCTTCAAACGGATCGATGTCTGATTTATTTACCGGTTTCATACCTAAAACAACATCACCATACATTTGAACAAAACGACGATATGAATCCCATACAAAACGAGGATTACCTGTTTTGCGCACCATACCTTCAACTACTTTATCATTCAAACCTAAGTTTAAGATGGTATCCATCATACCCGGCATAGATGCACGAGCTCCTGAGCGTACTGAAACTAATAAAGGATTCTCAACGTCACCAAATTTTGATTTCATCAAACCTTCAATGTGAGCCACTGCTTTAAGAACTTCATCTTTAAGAAATGATATCACTTTTTCCTTACCGATTTCGTAATATTCATTACAAACTTCAGTAGTGATTGTAAAACCAGGAGGAACAGGCACTCCTATTAAATTCATTTCAGCAAGGTTAGCACCTTTACCGCCAAGCAGATTTTTCATATCTGCCTTTCCTTCAGCTTTTCCGTTTCCGAAGGTGTAAACGCGTTTTTTGTTATCCATAAATTATTTTAATAAAGTATATTATCTAGATTTTACGAAGTATTTGAAATAAGAGGGCGCAAAGTTAGTCAATTTTATCGAAAAACTGAAACCTAATATGAAAAATATTAGCAAACGTTTGAACTTTATTTCTAAGAATGATTTATATACATTCTTTCTCCAAAAATTCCACTCCCTACACGCACTATAGTAGAACCCTCTTCAATTGCTATTTTATAATCGTGCGTCATACCCATTGAAATTTCTGAAAACTTATCATCATTTGCAAAAAATCCAGCTTTAAGTTTGGTATAAATTTGCTTAACATGACGAAATTCTTTGCGTATATAATCAGTATCAGTTGTAATAGAAGCCATTCCCATTACTCCTATTATTGAAACATTGCAAAATTCTTTGTAGTCATTTGACAATAACATCTGTTCGCATTCATCTAAATCAAATCCAAACTTAGTTTCTTCAATAGCTACATGAAACTGCAATAAACAAGGTATCACCCTATTTATTTTCTGAGCTTGTTTATTTATTTCCGATAATAAACGAAAAGAATCGACTGACTCTATACATGATACATAAGGTACTATGTACTTCACTTTGTTTGTTTGTAAATGTCCAATAAAATGCCAACGTATATCTTTGGGTAAAGCTTGTGCTTTAGGTACTAGTTCTTGTGCGCGGCTTTCTCCAAATAAACGCTGACCCGCTGAATATGCTGCCTCTATTCTATCATTAGAATTATACTTAGATACGGCAACTAAACGCACTCCTTGTGGTATTCCATCTATTATACGTTTAATATTCGATTGAATTTCTTGTTGAATTTCGTTCATCTAAATTTTATATCTTCAATTACATCTGTTCCAACTACATCATTCAACTCTTTTATTAAACGAGTGCGCATCAACATAAGTTCATTACGCAAAGCTGAAGATGTTAAACTAACATACAAAATTTTATTTCTAATAGACAAATCACGAGTGTAGGAATTAATAGAGGGGCCTAGCACTTGTTTCCAAGATGTAATTAAAGTTGTTTCATCTATTTTTGATTGTAAACGAAAAACCTTTAAATATTCTTTCAATATGTCACCTATTGGCTGAATATGCTCTTTTCTCATATGCTTGCATATTGAATTTTTCCGGATTCAACTCTATAAATTCTATAATTACGAACAGTATCACTTAATAGTTTATCCAAATGCTCACGATTAGTATCTGTAATAAATATTTGATCAAATCCGTCTCCTGAAACTATTTTAATGATCTGTGTCACTCTTCCGGCATCTAATTTATCAAAAATATCATCCAATAATAATAGTGGAGTTTCACCTCCGTTAGCTTTTTTCAAAAAGTCAAATTGAGCCAACCTAAGGGATATAACAAAACTTTTTCCTTGTCCTTGAGAACCCACCATTTTAATAGGATAATCGCCTAAAGTCAGCTCCAATTCATCTTTATGAATACCTTTTGAAGTATATCCTAAAATACTGTCACGACGCCTGCAAAACTCTAACTGCGGCTTTAATTCTCCGTCTTGTAAATGAGAACGATAGTTTATTCCTACTTTTTCTTTCTCTTGTGATACTAAACTATAGTATCGATTAAAAATAGGCACAAATTCTTTTATAAAACTAAGCCGTTGTTGATACAAATAAACTGCCAATTCTTCCATTTGTAATTCGCATACATCATATAAAGAGTCTTCGGTATCTTGACTTTTTAGCAATGTATTGCGTTGAAGCAGTAATTTATTATAACGAATTAACTTGTATAAATATTCGCGATTATATTGCGAAATAACACCATCCATAAATTTTCTGCGTATCTCACTACCATCAGTAATTAGAGATGAATCCTCAGGTGATACAATAACCAATGGTACCAGACCTATATGGTCGGACAAACGATCATATTCTTTACCATTACGTTTAAAAGACTTTCTTTGCCCTCTTTTTAACCCGATTCCTATTTCTTCTAAAACACCTGCTCTATCAAAATTGCCTTGAACCATCATAAATGGCTCATCGTGCTTTATATTTTGCAAATCAATAGGAGTTAAGCGACTCTTGCAACATGCCAAATAATATATGGCATCCAACAAATTCGTTTTACCCACACCATTGTCGCCTATCAAGCAATTAAGCCCTTTTTCGAAGTCAAGTTCTACCTCGGCAAGGTTCTTGTAATTTAATATTGAAAGATGATTCAGGTACATGGATTCTTTTTACCATCAACTATTTAATTGTAATAAATGGTAATTGAGCTCCTGAAAAATATTGAGGCATTTTACCATCCCATTTGTTTATTGCCATTTCTTGCAATACCATTGGTGATAATGATGCTTGTTTAACTTTTTGCGCTTCAGCTTCAAGTTTCATACGTTCAAGTGTAAATTTAGCAGTAAGTGCTCCTTGTTCTGCAATTTTTTTATCCTCAATTGCCTTGTTGAAATCGTCACTAAAATCATGATTAGTAATTAGTAAACTTTTTACCTTAATACCACTGCCTGTTACTTGATTTGCAAATGTAGTATTGATTCTATTTGAAATCTCAGCACGTTTTTCAACGAATGTTTCGATTGGATACTCGGCTATTACAGCATTAATCTTTTCTGATAATGTTGGACGAATCAAGGTGTTTTCTATATCCATTCCATAAGTTTGAAATATTTTATCAACTCGTTTTGAATCCAAAGAATATACCAAACTTACATCAACTGCGATTGTTTGTATGTCGCTTGATGAAACTTCTGTATGAAGCGATAGATTCTGGTCACGTATTGACAATTTCTTCACTTCATCAACAAAAGGAACTTTTACATTCAAACCTTCGTCAGCTATTGTTGTAAGACGTCCGAAACGTAATATAACGCCCCTTTCACCGGTGTCAATTGTATAAAAACTTGAGGCAGATAACATAATTAGTATTATAGCTGAAACGCCAATTAATACATACTTAGTGATGTCTTTTTGTGTCATAGTGTTTTGTTGTTGATAAATCATAATTATTATAATATTAGTGGGCAAATTTACACAAAATACTTGATACTTTAATGTGCATAAAAAACAAAATCGAGCATCAAGATTTAATCATCTAATAAACAAGGCATAAAAACAACAAAAAAAATGTACCTTTGCAGCCTATAATTAAAATCCCTGTTTAAATCAAGGTAAATTTAGTCTACACAGAGCATTATGGAGTACAATTTTAAAGAAATTGAACAAAAATGGCAATCATATTGGAAAAGCAATGCCATTTATCATGTTGAAATCGACAACAATCGTCCTAAATATTATGTTTTGGATATGTTCCCTTACCCATCGGGTGCCGGATTGCATGTAGGGCATCCACTTGGATACATTGCTTCAGACATATTCAGTAGATATAAGCGATTACAAGGATTTAATGTTTTGCATCCAATGGGATATGATGCTTATGGATTACCTGCAGAACAATATGCAATTCAAACGGGACAACATCCGGAAATTACCACTTTTAATAATATCAATCGCTACAGAGACCAAATGGATAAAATAGGTTTTTGTTACGATTGGGACCGTGAAGTAAGGACCTGTGATCCCAAATATTATAAATGGACACAATGGGCATTTATCCAAATGTTTGACCACTGGTATTGCAAACGCGCTGATGCTGCACGTCCTATTTCTCAATTAATAGAAATATTTAATGAGCAGGGAAATGCGAAAGTAAAAGCAGCTTGCGCTGAGACTCCTATATTTACAGCTGAAGAATGGAAAAGTTGGGACGAAAAGAGACAACGCGATATTTTGATGAACTATCGTATTGCATACAAGGCTGACACAATGGTTAATTGGTGTCCTAAATTGGGAACTGTTTTGGCAAACGACGAAGTAAGCGAAGGGCTTTCGGTTCGCGGTGGTTATCCGGTAGAACAAAAAGTAATGAGCCAGTGGTGTTTGCGTGTATCTGCCTACGCTCAACGTCTGCTCGACGGCTTGGATAAAATTGATTGGACTGATTCTCTTAAAGAAACTCAGCGTAATTGGATTGGCCGAAGTGAAGGTGCCGAAATGAAATTTAAAATAGCCGGATCCAATGAATACATGACAGTTTTCACCACAAGAGCCGACACAACATTTGGTGTTACTTTTATGGTATTGGCTCCAGAAAGCGAATATGTTTCAAAAATCACAACTGATGCACAAAAGGCAGAGGTAAACGAATATCTTGATGCAGTAAAACGCCGTACCGAACGCGAGCGTATTGCAGACAGAAAGGTTACAGGTGTATTTTCAGGAGCATACGCAGTTAATCCGTTTACAAACGAAGAGATCCCTGTATGGATATCTGATTATGTTTTGGCAGGTTATGGAACAGGAGCTATTATGGCAGTTCCTGCACACGATAGTCGTGACTACGCATTTGCGAAACACTTTAATTTACCTATAATTCCATTAATTGAAGGTTGCGATATAAGTGAAGAAAGTTATGATGCAAAAGAAGGTATCATGATGAATTCAGGATTTATGACAGGACTTTCTGTAAAAGAAGCAATAGCAACTGCAAAGAAATACATCACAGAAAAAGGTATTGGTATAATAAAAGTAAATTACCGATTACGTGATGCAATATTTAGTCGTCAGCGTTATTGGGGCGAACCATTCCCTATTTATTATAAGGATGGACAGCCCTACACATTAGACGAAACTTGTTTGCCTCTTGAATTACCTGAAATAGACAAGTATGTTCCTACCGAAACGGGTGAACCTCCACTTGGTCGTGCTAAAAATTGGCAGACAAAAGACGGTTATCCTTTAGAATTGAACACAATGCCCGGTTTTGCAGGTTCATCGGCATACTATCTTAGGTACATGGATCCTCATAATGATAATGAATTGGTTAACAAAGATGTAAATTTATATTGGAAAAATGTTGATTTGTATATCGGAGGTACGGAGCATGCAACAGGACACCTAATATACAGCCGTTTCTGGAATAAATTTTTATTTGATTTGGGTTTAATATGTAAAGATGAACCATTCAATAAATTAATTAATCAGGGTATGATACAAGGACGTTCTAATTTTGTATATCGCATAATTGGAACCAACAAATATGTATCATATAATTTGAAAGACAAATATGAAACCCAAGAGATACATGTAAATGTAAACATCGTTTCAAATGATATTCTTGACATTGAAGCATTCAAAAATTGGATGCCGGAGTACAAGGATGCAGAATTTATTTTAGAAGACGGTAAATACATTTGCGGTTGGGCTGTAGAAAAAATGAGCAAATCAATGTTCAATGTAGTGAATCCTGACGATATTATAAACAAGTATGGTGCTGACACCTTACGTTTATACGAAATGTTTTTAGGCCCACTAGAACAATCTAAACCATGGGACACAAATGGTATTGATGGAGTTCATAGATTTCTAAAGAAATTCTGGGGATTATTCTTTAATGGTGATTCTGTAGTTATAAGTGATGTTGAACCCACTGCAGAAGAACTTAAATCATTACATAAAACAATTAAGAAGATTACATCTGATATAGAAAATTTCTCATATAATACTTCTGTATCTGCATTTATGATTTGCGTCAATGAGTTATCGCAAATGAAATGCAATAAGAGAGCAATTCTAGAACCGCTTACAATACTTATCGCTCCATTTGCTCCACATATAGCAGAAGAGATGTACAATATGCTTGGATATAAGACAAGTGTTTGTAATGCTAAATATCCTGAATATGATGAAAAGTTCTTGATTGAATCAAAGGTCAAATACCCTATCTCATTTAACGGAAAAGTTCGTTTTACCATAGAATTACCGGCTGACACAGATAAAACAGAAGTTGAACGAATAGCCTTATCTAATAATCAAACAGAAAAATACACCGAGGGTAAAACTCCTAAAAAAGTAATCGTTGTTCCCGGAAAGATTGTCAATATAGTATTGTAAAAGATTTCGCCAATTATGAGCGACAATTTAAAAGAAAAAATGATAGGTGCTCTAACTTGGAGTTCAATTGATAGAATTGGACAACAAGGAGTGCAATTTATAATTGGGATTGTATTGGCTCGATTATTGTGCCCTGCCGATTACGGACTAATCGGTATGGTTATGATTTTTGCTCAATTTGCTTACGCAATGGTCGAAAGTGGTTTAGGAGCTGCACTTGTGCGTACTAAAGACCTAACTGAAACTCATTGCAACACAGTATTCTACACAAATCTAAGCATCTCAATAATATTATATACTATCCTGTTTTTTTGCGCACCTATGATTGCTGATTTTTTTAATCAGCCAATACTGACAATTATTTCGCGTGTAACATTTGCAGCCATATTATTTAATTCAATGTATCTGGTACCATTTAATATTGCCGGACGCGAACTAGATTATAAAACAATTACTAAAGTAAACATTATAAGTACCATTATTTCAGGAACAGCCGGTATTACTATGGCATATTACAACATGGGTGTATGGGCTTTAGTTGTACAACAAACAGGTTATCATTTTGTTAGAATGATATGTTTTCATGCATTTAGTAAATGGAAACCTAAATTGCTTTTCTCTTTTAATATATTGGGCGAATATTTCCAATTTAGTTCACACATGCTTGGAACCTCTTTACTTACAGTTATTTTTAATAATATATATACCTTTCTTTTAGGTAAATATTATTCTATAAATCAAGTAGGTTTTTACACTCAAGGATATAAATTAAGTGATAGTGTCAATTTTACTTTTATAGCAATATTAAGCACCAGTTACAATCTTTTTGCTAAGATTCAACATCAACAAGATAGAATTAAACGCATACTTGGAGAATTAGTAAAACGAGCTTCTCTTGTTACAATACCTGCTACCTTATTTCTTATTGTAGCAGCTAAACCTTTGATAATAACATTATTAGGAATAAAATGGTTAGAAGCGGTTCCTTATTTTCAATTAATTTGTGCAGCAAACTTATTTGCACCTATTTATCAAATTAATGTACATTCGCTCAATTCGATAGGAAAATCGAATATTACTTTCCGTATGGAATTGATAAAACGAATGCTTATTTTAACATCCATATTAACATGCTTCACTTATGGCATAAATACTATGTTATACGGATACATCTTGTCATGCTGGATTGCATTTATTTGTTCTGTATTATGCATATACAAATTTGTAGGAAACAATGGTAAACAACAATTTACGCAGGTATTACCGGGTATAATTATAGGATTGGCAGTAGCACTGCTGGTAATCGGCACTAGCTTTATATCTAACAATTTATACTTAACTCTGACATTACAAGTATTATTTACCTTTGCCTTATATATTATAATTATCAGAGTGTTTTTCAAAAATCTGTTTTTGAGGCTGATAGCTTACATTAAAACAAAAAAATTAAACTTTAAATGACGAATCGCACATTATATTTATTTACCGATTCGTGGCCTTACGGAAATGGTGAAAGTTTTTTGCAAGACGAGTCTCATTTCCTTAGTAAAACATTTTCTGTTGTAAGAGTTATTCCTTTACATAAATATAACGGAATAATGCGCAAGATTCCAGCAAACTTTGTTGTAATGAAAAGTCTTCTTAATGAAGATCCTAAACATAAAATAGCATTGCTTAAAGCAGGAGTTTTCAATTCGTCTCCATTGTTTTTTGCCTGTAAATTATTTTTTAAAGAAAAAGCATATAAAAACAGAAAACGCATTTGGAATTTTATGACCTCGCTACTTGTATTTCGCAGCGCTTACAAATCTTTTAAAGCACTTCCTTCAAGCAACGATTTACTTTATTTTTACTGGGGAGACAAATCAATAAACATGCTCCCCTTTTTAAAACAAAAATTTAAAACTAAAGCTATCGCTAGATTTCACGGATCTGATTTATACGAAGAAGTTAAAGGCGGATACATTCCTTTTAGAAAATGGGTTTTACCCTATTTAGATATGGCAGCTCCAATATCTGAATACGGACATGAGTATTTAAAAAAATATGGGTTTCTATGCCCAAATCGTATAGAAACATCTCGTCTTGGGGTTTTTGACAATGGTCTGAATCCAACTGCATCAAACGATAATACACTGCATTTACTCACTTGCTCAAACATAATTAAAATTAAACGCTTATCGTTACTGCTCGAAGCTGTAATGTGTTTGCCGTTTAATGTTAAATGGACACATATAGGCAGCGGACCATTACTTAAGAATTTAAAAGAACAATCGAAGCAATGTCCTGATAATATTAAGATCGATTGGATGGGACAACAAAATCACGAGTTTGTGATGCAACTATATGCCAAACAGCATTTTGATATTTTTGTTAATGTTAGCGAAACAGAAGGCATTCCCGTTTCTATTATGGAAGCATTGTCGTTTGGAATTCCTGTTTTAGCGACAAAAGTTGGTGGTGTTGCAGAAATTGTTGATGAGAATGTGGGGTATTTGGTATCAAAAGACATTAAATCTGATGAGCTAGCATCACTGCTTACTAATTTTTATGAAAATAAAGCAAACGCAGAACTACGAAACAACGCAAGAAAAAGATTTGAAACAATGTGTGATGCTAACGAAAATTATTCACATTTTTGTTCAACGATAGAGAACTTATAACCATGGATTTACGCATATCCATACTTATACCTACCTACAATCAGCCCTTATATATTAAGAGATCTGTTGATAGTGCATTAGCTCAAGATTATCCTAATATAGAAGTAATTGTATCTGACGACAGTTCGTCTGACGATACAAAAAATATTCTTGAAGAAATAACAGACAAACGTTTTAAATACATTCGCAACAATCCGCGATTAGGACGTGTAGAAAATTACAGAACTTGCTTATATAAATACAGCACAGGCTCGTGGGCATTAAATCTTGATGGAGATGACTATTTAACAGATCCCCATTTTATATCTGATGCAGTAAATCTAATTGAAAGCTTCAATGATAAAAATTTAGTTTTTGTTCAGGCAGGAGGTTATTTGATTGATAAAGACGGGAGCAAAACGGGCCAAAGAATGCCCAAAATCAAAACTGAACATTGTATAGTAAGTGGTAAGCAATATGTTTGCGATTTTGCTAAAAAACGCAGATTCTTGCATCTTACAAGTTTATATAATACCGCCACTGCTAAAAGCATTGATTTCTATAGATATGATATCTTATCTACCGACTTAGAATCATTCTTACGCCTTGCTTTGCTAGGTAATGTGGCATTACTTAATAAAAATGTTGGAGTATGGTTTCAACATGGCAAAAACACATCGTCATCTTCATCAATAAATAAAAAATTAGAAAACACGTTATGGATAGATTCTGTTTGCGACTTTGCTTTACAAACAAAAACGCTGACAAAATTTAAAGCAAACATTTGGTGTTATATTGTAAAGCAGCAAGAATTAACAGGCCACTTTATGGTTGAAATAAGCGAAAGTAAAAACCGACTGAAAACGCTATGGTGGATTTTTGTTCACTATCCGGCTACTTTTTTCTTTCCTGTATTTGTGAAAAAATTAATCGGCTATAATTTCAGACAATTGCTGGGTTAAAAATTTGCGAGAATAACACTTCGAATTATAATTTAAACAGCAAATTTCATTGTTATATACTCTTTCAATAAAATTTGATAGAGACGAGCTTTCTCCATACGCGAACACATCGCCAATTCCACTTTTATTAATTATATTCGCAGCGTCACCATCAACTGGTCCAACTAAAGCTATTTGTCGTTTTGCCGCAATATATTCAAATAATTTACCGGTTAAGATTCCTTTGTTATCACTTATATTCGGAATTATCAGCAACAAAATATCAGATGATAACATATACGAAACAGCCGTTTTATGTGGGACATAATCTACATATTCAATCTTTACACCTAAATTGTCTAATTTATCTTTACTACCCTGATAAACTTGTCCTACAAAACGTATCAATAATTTTTGTTTAATTGTTTTCGATAATTGTTTTACGGCAGCAATAAATGTATCAATTTCGTATTGCGGACTTAAAACTCCTATATATGAAATCACAAAATTTGAATTATCTTTATTCGTTTTTACATTGGCAAAATCGTCTTCGTCGTATCCGTTTGATATTACATTTATTTTTTCTTTTATATCAACTTTTTTTTCAAACATGCTTTTGCATGATTCGCTGACTGTAATTATCTTATCGGCGGTTTTCAAAACTTGAATTTCGTAATGTCTGTTAATATGACGAGCAAGTTTTGTTTGATACAAATCTTTATTATAATAGATTTCAGTCCAAGGGTCGCGTAAATCAGCAATCCATTTAATCATAGGAAAACGCTTCTTCAATCTTAAACCTATAAGTTGTGTTGAATGCGGTGGACTTGTTGTTATAATGGTTTCAATATGCTCTTGCTCTATTATCTCGCAAGCTTTCTTATATGCATATTTATTCCATCCTCTCCTAGGGTCAGGCAAAAAGAAATTGCCTCTTAAAAAACGTGACAGTTTTTGAAAAAGATTAGGTTTTTTCTCGTTGGAAAAGCCTCCATAAGGCACTTCTTTTGTAGGAGATAATCTTTTATATAAAGATAGTATTTCGCAAGTTTTTGTTTTCTCAATTCTTAAATCTTTAGACACATCAGTCATTAAAGAATTGTCATACTGTGGATATGAAGCATATTTTTCATCAACGGTAAGAACTATTGGCTGAATATTAAATTCGGGCAGATACTTAACGAATTTGAGCCATCGTTGCACTCCGGATCCACCACTTGGAGGAAAATAATATGTAATTATTAATATCTTTTTTTGCATAATGCAAAGGTAACAAAAAAATAATAATGCTCTTCATTTCGCTATTATTAAGCATCATATGATTGTGTTTTCAGTTTATTTTGTGTAATTTTGTAAGATTAAATTTATGAGTAAAACCTTGCAATATATTAATAGTAAAATTTTAACAGGATATCGCAAAGAACTTGTTGAAAAAGCAAAAAGTGCAGCTCTTAAAGCATACGCTCCTTATTCTAATTTTAAAGTTGGTGCGGCCGTGTTAATGTCTGACGGACAAATATACACAGCATCCAATCAAGAAAATGCCGCTTTTGGTGAATCTATATGCGCAGAACGTGTTACCTTACTATACGCCACCGCAAATAATCCTGATGTTGCACCCAAAGCAATGGCAATTGCTGCATTTAAAAATGGTAATTTTACTGAACAAATTATTAGCCCTTGCGGTGCTTGCAGACAAGTACTTGCAGAAACGGAGAAACGTTATAACTCCCCCATTGAACTAATCTTGTATAGTACAAACGAATCTGTTATTATTAGTTCTGCTGCAGATTTACTTCCGCTTTCATTTTCATACGGAATAATGGAACAATAAATCATGCCGTTAATAAAACAAATACATAAATACGTAATAACTAGTTTTTTAAAAACATTTGCCATAACGTTTTTTGGAAGTGTTTTTGTATTGGTCATGCAATTTATGTTCAGATATGTTGACGATTTGGTTGGTAAAGGCGTAGGTATAGGTGTTTTAGCCGAATTTTTCTTATATGCAGCATTATCAATTATTCCAATAGCACTACCTCTATCAATATTGTTAGGTTCTCTAATGACTTATGGAAATTTAGGAGAACGATTTGAGTTATTAGCTATGAAGGCTGCCGGAATTTCTTTATTCCATAGTATGCGCTCACTAATTGTATTAATTTCATGCATTTCTATAGCGAGTCTCTTTTTTGCAGATAATGTATTGCCTAAAACCCAAGTCCGAATGTGGACTCTACTATTCTCTATACGCGAAAAATCACCGGAATTGGATATACCTGAAGGATCATTTTATAGCGGAATATCAGGAAGAAATCTATATGTTGGCGATAAAGAAGGCCATTTGCTAAAAGATATTATAATATACGATTATTCTCGTGGATTCAATAATACAAGCATCATTATTGCAGATACAGGAACAATTCAATTATCTAAAAACAAACAATATTTAATGTTAAGCCTAACAAATGGTGAAACATTTGAAAATATGCATCAAGGGAATTCTTCAGGCGACAACAAAATCATTCCATACAGAAGAGAAACCTTTAAACAAAAAAATATTGTTATTGATTTTGATGCCAATTTTAAAGAAATGAGTTCCGAATTTCTGGAAGGTCAATATGTTAGTAAAAACACAGCTCAGTTGCAACATACAATAGACTCCATTAATATTAGATTGGATTCTACTACAACTGTTTACAAAGAGAAAAGTGTTAATCGTAACTACTTTGAAAATGGCGGTAATGCAGAAAGAATAGTAAAGGCAATTGATACAACTGATATCCAAAAATATGATTATAAAATTGTATATTACCAACTTGATAGTTTAAAAAAGATGACATTAATTGAAAATGCTCTTTCAAGAGTTACTAGTGTTAACAGTGAGATTTTATACAGGGAATCAGCATATGATTGGGATATGGGAGAGATTAGAAAGCACGCAATAGAATGGAATAAACGATTCACCCTATCTTTTGCCTGCTTAATCTTTTTATTTATAGGTGCACCTCTTGGAGCTATCATACGTAAGGGCGGCATGGGAATCCCGATTGTTATATCAACAATTCTATTTATTGTATATTACATAATAGACAATACCGGTTATAAAATGGCACGAGAAGGCATATGGCCGGTACCTGCGGGAATGTGGCTAAGTGCTGCAGTCTTGCTTCCATTGGGAATATTGCTAACATATATGGCTGCAACTGATTCAACTTTTATGTCGGGTGAAGCTATGATGATTGCTATTAAGAAGTTTTTTCGCAAAGAAAATCCTATCTTTGTACATTGTAAGAAAATTAAACAAAAACTTAAATTATGCCGTTAAACACCATTAAAGAAGCCATTGAAGACTTTAAAAAGGGTAAATTTCTAATTGTTGTAGATGATGAAGATCGCGAAAATGAAGGCGATTTTATAATTGCAGCTGAAAAAATAACACCAGAAAAAGTTAATTTTATGCTCAAGAACGGGCGTGGTGTATTATGCGCACCAATCACAGAAGAGCGCTGTCAAGAATTAGAATTAGACCGTCAGGTCAGTAACAACACATCTATATTAGGAACTCCGTTTACTGTTACCATTGATAAGATTGAAGGATGCACAACAGGTGTTTCTGCAGCAGATCGTGCAGCAACAATTAAAGCCCTGGCTGATCCTACTTCAACGCCTAATACATTTGGTCGTCCAGGTCATATTAACCCTTTATATGCAAAAATTAAAGGTGTATTACGCAGACCAGGACATACTGAAGCTGCAATAGATTTAGCTCGTTTGGCAGGTATGTATCCGGCTGCAGCTTTAATCGAGATAATGAATGAAGATGGAACGATGGCTCGTATGCCTGATTTGCAGATAGTTGCCGAAAAGTTCAAAATAAAAATCATCACCATTAAAGATTTAATCGCGTACAGAATTCAATTAGAATCAATAGTAGAAAAAGGAGTTGAAGTTCACTTACCTACTCAATATGGAAATTTTAATTTAATTCCATTTCGTCAAAAATCAAATGGTCAAGAACATATATTGATTAAAAAAGGAACATGGACCGAAGACGAGGCCGTATTAGTTAGAGTTCATTCATCATGTGCTACAGGTGATATATTCGGATCATTAAAATGTGAATGTGGAGAGCAATTGCACAAAGCGATGCAAATGATAGAGAAAGAAGGGAAAGGCGTTATTGTGTATATGAATCAAGAAGGTCGTGGCATAGGTCTAATGAATAAAATCAAAGCTTACGCCCTACAAGAGCAAGGAATGGACACTGTTGATGCAAATTTACATTTAGGATTTAATGCTGATGAACGCGATTATGGAGTCGGTGCAAGTATACTACATGAAATAGGTATAAGAAAAATGCGACTAATTACCAATAATCCTGTAAAACGTATAGGACTTGAGGGCTATGGATTACAAATTGTAGAAAACATTCCTATTGAAGTAGGTATAAATAAATACAATGAGAAATACATGCGGACCAAAAAAGAAAAAATGGGACACACATTAAAATCAGTTTAGTAAAAAAAATATTTGTTTGTTAATATATTTATTAGTAATATTGCAGTCGAAACGCAACATTACAAAATATAAAAAACAATCATAGCAAAATTCTGCTGTGATTGTTTTTTTTATGTGGTATTTCAATATGTTAATTATTATGAAAACGACTATATTTTTATGCATCATCACATTATTCGTTTCTTGTAATCAAACTTACAAGGATGGTGATATATGTGATATGTCAATATCTGAATTGCAAGACAAAATTAAAGGTGGTTGGGCCGGACAAACAATTGGATGCACATACGGAGGGCATACCGAATTTCAATACAATGGCACCATTATTAATGATTATGTTCCTATTCCATGGACTCAAGGTTGTATAAAATGGTGGTATAACAATGCTCCCGACTTATACGATGATGTTTATATGGATTTGACATTCGTGTCTGTTATTGATAATTTAGGATTGGATGCTCCGATTGATTCTTTTGCCGTTAAATTTGCAAACTCTCCATACCCTCTATGGCACGCAAATCAAGCAGCAAGATATAATATATTAAATGGTATTATGCCACCGTCTTCGGGTTATTGGAAAAACAATCCTCACGCAGATGATATTGATTATCAAATTGAAGCAGATTTTGCAGGATTAATGTCTCCATGTATGCCTAATTACGCTTCCGAGATATCTAATAAAGTTGGTCACATCATGAATTATGGTAACGGATGGTATGGTGGCGTATTTATTGGTGCCATGTATTCATTAGCTTTTGTTTCGGATGATGTTAATGAACTTGTTAACGAAGCTCTAAAAACAATCCCAACACAAAGCACTTTTTACAAATGCATTTCAGATGTGATAAAATGGAAAAAGAAATACCCCACTGATTGGAAGGCTACGTGGTTCGAAGTAGAAAGGAAATGGACTGCAGATATGTCTTGTCCTGATGGCGTATATAAACCTATGAACATTGATGCAATGGTTAATAGCGCATACATAGTAATCGGATTACTATATGGTAATGGCGATTTTGCAAAAACTATTGACATTGCCACACGCTGCGGACAAGACTCTGATTGTAACCCTGCATCAGCCGCCGGAATTTTAGGAGTTATGATTGGATATGATGCAATTCCTGATTATTGGAAAACAAATCTTAAAGAAGTCGAAAACACAGCATTTGTATATACAAATATCTCATTGCAAGATGTATATAAAATGAGTCTAAAACACGCTCTATGGTCAATAGAGAGAAACAAAGGCAGTATCACAGACGACTCGGTTAGAATAATTTATCAGACACCCCAGCCTGTTAGATACGAGCAATCATTTGAAAACTTACGTCCTGTTGAAAGAAAAAAACTTTCAAATATGTCTTTAAAGGATTCGACATGTAGTGTTGTTTTTAATGGAATTGGATTTGTTTTATATTCTCCAAACATAACATGCAATGATGATAATTACATCGCCGAAATTGAGGTGTATATTGATAACAAAATACTTGAAACAGTAAGTTTTCCAATGAATTTTACTATACGTAAGCATGAAATGTGCTGGAACTACGATTTATCCAAAGGGAATCATACATTGACATTTGTATGGAAAAATCCGCAAAAAGATATAGACTGTAAATTAACAGAAATCTTGATATATGACAACATATAAAATTTAAAACAATTTATACATTAAAAAATTTGAAACATGAACAAATTATTTGCTAAAAGTGCATTAATTGCATTAGGAGTGATGCTATCGGCTGTCACTTATGCTGATGTTAGTCTTAAAATTATGTCGTTTAACATTCAGCAACCCTACAATACTAATTGGGATGGACGTAAAGGCTTAGTAACGTCTATCATCAATACAGAAAAACCTGACGTAATCGGAAGTCAAGAAGCACATGCTTATATGCGTGACTACATTTTACAACAAACGGGCTACGTAGCATTTGGCTGCGGTCGTGATGGCGGTGATAATGGTGAAGCGAGCTTTATTTTTTATAAAGGAGACAAATATACTTTGGATGATAATAAATCGGGAAATTTCTGGTTATCATATAACCCTACTTCACCATCTAAATTTGGAGGTGATTATAATCGTATTTGCTCATACGTACGTTTAATTGAAAAATCAACCAATCAAGCCTTCTATTTGTTCAATGTACATAACTATATGCCGGGTGAGAGCGACTACAGAATGCAAGCTGCAAAAATATTGGTTCAACGCATCAAAGACACTGTAGGAGATGAACCAGTATTCTTAACAGGTGACTTTAATTCTGCAGAGGGTGATGCTGTAACACAATGGCTAAAATCAGGCTCTGATAATACTTTAAAATTCAGAGATAGTTATCGCGATATAGATCCAAGTGGCAATGTAACTACCGGATTCGGTGTTAAATTCGATTATATTTACTATCCAAATAGTGATAAATATAGTTGCACATCTTCTTGGGTTGTGACAAATCCTGCAGGAGCATCAGATCACATGCCGATAGTTGCCAACGTTAAATATTCAGGTTCATCAAATCCTGTTGTAGTAGAATCAGTATCATTTAAAGATATTAAAACAACATATGAATCAGATGACACATATACACTTGATGTTGATTATGTTGCAAAAGAAAATCGTGATGTATATCTATGTATGTACGACAATGCCGGAACGTGGAACGTTATTGGAGAAGTTCACAAAGCAGTTACTGAAGGTTCAGGTAGTCTTCGTTTTGTGATGCCTGTAGACCCCAAACCGGCTGTTGGTGAAGGATATATATTCAAATGCGATATACGTCCAACAGGAGGAGCATGGGATAGTTTCATTGATATGAAACTAGCTGAAGATATCACAATCACAGTTAACGAAGACGAATTAGACTTCTCAGGATGTAATATAATGGATCAGATAGATGCTGAAATATCATACTACGCTCCCGATTGGAATGAAACACATACAGCTTCTGCATCTGTTGAGAATAATGTTGTAGAATTTTCGTTTCCAACAGCAACTACAGATCTTTGGATGAGTCAGGCAAAAATAAGGTCTGCTAATGGAATTAATCTAACAGAAGGTGTTCAATACACTCTTTCGTGTACTATTACCTCAAATGTAAACATCGCTGACTTTGATATAAAGGTAGAAGAGAAGGTAAACTCCTTTTTTGGAAAAGCTAATGTAGCTTTACAAGCAGGAGTTCCATGTAAAATAAAAGTAAGCGAAACCGCGGCTGCATTGTCAAATGCCTATATCATAATCGGAACCGGAGGACATGGAGATAATTCAATCATAAGCATAAGTAATATTATACTAAGAGAATCATCTTGCGAAGGCGTAAATACTGATATTAACGAGGAGGAATCAGAAAATATTTCAATATATCCGAATCCGGTAACGGACGTTTTACACATTAATTCATCTAATGAAGAAGAAAAACACAATGTAATAAACACAAACGGAATTCAAGTTTTGCAGACTATAGGTAATAATGTAAATGTATCCGGATTATCGAGCGGATTATATTTCATAAACGTACAAGATAAATATTATCGTTTTATTAAACAGTAATATAGGTCGGTTAACAAATAGAAAAGTGAGATGTTTTTTACAACATCTCACTTTTTTATTAAATACACCGTTTATATGACAATTAACTAACCAAATATAAAGTTAACCTCGGGAATTAAATCTATTCCAAAACGTTCACGTATCGAATGGCGAATCGAATCTGATAAATTGATTATATCCAAGCCATTTGCCCCACCTTTATTAATTAATACTAATGCCTGACTTCCATGAACTGCTACATTGCCTATAGATTTACCTTTCCATCCGCATTGTTCAATCAACCAACCTGCAGGCACTTTTACCTCATCATTGGATAACTTATAACAAGGCATGTCCGGATATATTTTAAGCAAGTTTTCGTATTCTTTCGATGATATTACGGGATTCATATAAAAACTTCCGGCATTACCCCATACTTTTGGTTCAGGTAATTTCTTTTTACGTATATCTAAGACAGCCTTTCTTATATTCTGAATTGAAATTTCGTCGTAGTTTTTG
Source organism: Bacteroidetes bacterium ADurb.Bin302 (assembly GCA_002069025.1). Next base: position 20,986 of record MWBK01000054.1, read on the forward strand.
ATTTCATCAGCCAAACTACCGTAGTTTACATTCAAATCCCAATTCTTTTTACGTAACTTATAATGAACTGCCGTAACAATATATTTATTTTTTAATTCTCTTTTAAATATGCTATCGCGGTACCCGAATTTACATTCTGCATTAGTAAAGATGCGTTCTTCACTCGAACTCACATTTACACATTCAACCTTATCAATAACATCTTTAACTTCTGTACCATAAGCACCTATATTTTGTATCGGAGTCGCTCCTACTTCACCCGGTATACCTGAAAGATTCTCGATACCACCATAGTTTTTTTGAGCACAATATGCTACTAAATCATCCCAAACTTCACCTGCACCTGCGCGAACAACAACAGTGTCACGTGTACCTTCAACAGCATCTATACCTTTAATTTGAGAATGCAACACAACTCCTTGGTAATCATTAATAAATAATAGATTACTTCCACCACCAATTTGTAAAAACTTATTTTCAGACAGTAAATCACTATTAAGTAATTGCTGTAGTTCTTCTACCGAATCATATTCAATAAAATAATTAGCTTTAACGTCAATACCAAAGGTGTTGTTCTTTAATAAAGAATAATTCTCGTAAGTTTTCATATATAGCTTTTATTACGCCCTAAAATTAAACGTTTTTAATCAGTTTGTCAAACAAATCTGAGAATTGTTTTGCTTGTAACTTTCTTGAGTACACACTAATCTTATCCGAATCTTGTTCTATTATTGTATAAGAATTAGTTTTCCAATACTCCTGCCACTTATCTATAAAATTACAGACTTCATTTGTTGTAGTTGCAGCGATTCCACAATTCGTTTCTTTTATAATATTCGACAGCCCGGCTTCATCACTACGTACGCAAAGTATTGGTTTACAAGTAGCTAATGCTTCGAAAAACTTAGTAGTCATTATGCCTTTAGGTCCATAAACTGTTTGCTTATTTGTGAGTACCAAAATTATTGAACTCGATTTTAATACAGATGGTATTTCAGACACAGGTATGTATGTTTTGATATCCATGTACGATTTCACTCGATATTTATTAGCAAATTGTTTAATTATATTTGCCGATGCATCATCAACATACCAACGCACAACTAATGTTTCCGGATTAATTATATTTGAATCATTCATTTTCTTTAATGATTCGAATAACAAAGTCGGATCTTGCATGTCAGTACCTATAATTCGACCTGTATAACATATTACAAAGTGCTCTGTAGTAAGCTTTTCCGGATAAAACAATTCAGGATCATAACCATTATAGATAATCGTAACATTATCATTAAATGCCGATAATAAATTTTTATGCCATGTCGAAATTGTAGTTATTGCATCAGCCTTTTTTAATATCGCATTACGGCGTTTTACAATAAAAAGTTTTCTTATGTCGTGCAATCTATCATTCAACCATGGTAAAGAATATATTTTGTGCTTAGCAAACTCATAATGTACATATTGCTCTATTACATCGCGTACGTCAACTACTAATGGAACTTTTAATTCTGATGCTATGCGTGATGCTGTTGACAATGGAAATTGCATAAATGTACTGCATAGTACCAAATCAAATTTTTTATTATTGTAAGTCTTCTGATACAATTTGTACAAAGCTTTATCTTTAGCTTCAAACAAAATATCTGCTACAGACTTAAATAGCCACTCTATTTTCGTTCCCCTTTTATAATATGATAAACATTGTGTTTCCGGCATTTTATCAAGCACATTACACCCTACAGAGGAGTGTTCTTCTGTTAAAACGGAAATCTGCCATCCATAATCTGTCAGATATTTACATAAATATCCCATTCTGGGCGCAAATGCCGGAACAAAAGAATCACATATTAGCAATACTGATTTCATGCCAAAGATTGAATAATACTTTTAAACAATTCTCGTTGATATCCACCCGACAATACCGATACAGAACTATTATGCCAGAGTCCTACCCATTCACCATTATGCCTACGTACAATATTGATTAATTTTAAACAACATTTATACGCATCATCATAGTTAAGATTCATATATTCAGTACGATCAAGGGTACAATCCATAACTACTAAAGAATGTAAGCTTAAAGTTGTTAGATAACAAGTACGAGGATTAATCCATTTTACCGGTTTACACGTTCCCAATCTAAAACCTGCAACATCAGCATAACCCATAGTATAGTCATCCGTTATACCGCAATTCACTAAAGCCATCATATCCTCCGGCTCACGCGATGCTAAATAGTGATTTCTACATTCGGTTATCTTACAAGCACCTGCAAGTTCTAATTTTTGCTTTTCGTCGGCTATTAATTCAGGATTTAAACCCGCTTCGTAGCTTATATGTAAGCCATAATTCGGATATAGTTCAAACAAACGTTTTATGCCGTTTGATGATAGCGAATAGTATGGTTTATCAAATATAGAAGTATTATTCGGAACTCTAATAAACACTTTTGACGACAAATTAGGAAGCTCACTTTCGATTGATTTCATCCATGGAAATGTATACAGCAAATCCTTTTCTATTCCGCCGAATAAAGAAACAAAAGCGTCTTTAAAATGATTATGAATCAGACCTCCTACAAATCCTCTTAAATTTTGATATTGTTCTATTTTGTCTGCATCGTGCGTCATAACACACGAAAATTTTTGATCCAAGTTTTTCACTTCTACTCCGACAAGTTTTAAACAAGAGCGCAACAACTCCCCATATTCATCAACAACACATCTATCTATAAAACCTGCTCTATATGGTAAAGAATCTTTTCCTCTAAAACGTCCGTGTATATCTCTTTTTTTATTTATCGTCTCTTCGTATCTAGTCAACAGAAAGAAACTTGAAGCAATAATATCAGCCTTAAGTATTACAATATCATTTTGTTTTGTAATTACCGGTTCTCCATACAACAGAGGAATTTCATTGATTTCTTGCAATGGTAATTTCGGCATTGAATTTTTGGTTCCAAATACACCATCATTAAAAAAATAAGATGGGACAATAACTACTTTGTATTTACTCCATAAAGACACATCACCTGTATAGCCAATCATATCGGCATATTCAGGCGTCCCTATCAAAAATTCTATGATATAACGGACTGTCTTTTTCATAAATTAATGTAGTTTTTCTGTCTTGTGATCACAAATATAGCACTTTTTAGTTAGTTTGGCAAAAATAAATTTTCTAGTTTAAATAAAAACATTTACCTTTGTCGCGGTTTATTAAAAACGAACACAAAAACCATTGGAAAGGTGGTAGAGTGGTCGATTACAGCGGTCTTGAAAACCGCCGTACCGCAAGGTACCGGGGGTTCGAATCCCTCCCTTTCCGCATAAGATAAAGCTCTGCAATTTATACTTGCAGGGCTTTTCTTTTTCTATATATATCTACTCTATCAAAGCTTTTTGTAACTTTGCCAAAATCATATTTCAACTATGGCTGATAATTATTTAGAAAACAAATACGACAATCTTATGAAAAGTAAGACAAGCATGAGTACAAAGAAAGCTACCGCCGTATCAAGTTTGATGCTCAAAAATAGAAGTTATAGAGGATACGACCAACGTTGTGTAGTTACTTTAGAGCATCTTAAACATATAGTTTCTGTTAATGATAAAATTCCATCAGCCAGAAATCAACAAGTACTACGTTTTAAGCTAATAGATTCAGATAATGCAGATAAAGTATTGAATCTGATAAAATTAGGTAGCGCACTATCCGATTTACATCTTCCAATAAAAGGAACGGAACCACGTGCTTTTATAATAATATGCAGTATTATCGATGCCGATAAATGGACTTATACCGATTTAGGTATCTCTTGTCAAAGCATGCTACTGCAAGCTGTTGAAATGGGATTAAACGGTATATGCATCGGTGCATTTAATAAAGAAAAAATTAAAGATGAATTTAATTTAGAAGCTGAACCTCTTTTAATTTTGGCTATAGGCAAAGGTGCTGAAAAGATACGTATCAAGTCAATTGAAGCAGACAAAGACCACAAATATTACAGAGAAAATGGGGAGCATATTGTTCCTAAAGTAAAAATCGACGAGTTAATCTTGTAGTAAATCCATCACAATAGAAACTTTATCTGCATTTGGTAACATTGCGTCAATCCAATGAATTTTAAATCCACGTTTTTCCATACCTCTAAACCAAGTCATTTGACGCTTTGCAAATTGATGTATTGCTATTTCTAATTGTGATACCATTTCGTTATAACTTAACTCACCTATTATCCATTGTGTTAGATATTTATATTCTAAACCGTAATATATAAGATCCTCTGATTTAATACCTTTATCCAATAAACCCTTAACTTCGTCAATCATTCCGTTTTGTAAGCGCTCATTAAGTCTTTGAGTAATACGTTTACGTCTAATATCTCTATCAATATCTAAACCTATTATTAAGCTATTAATAGGATCAAACTCTTGTTTGTCAGGAATTTGTTGTGCATAATATTCTTCTATTTCTATTGCTCTAATGGCACGTTGAGCACTATCCACGTCAGTTTTATTATGAAGAGTTTTATATGATTCCAGGATTTTTACTAATTCGGGCAATGACTTTTTCTGTAATTTGCTGCGCAAGTCAGGATTTTGTGGAACATCAAGTAATTTATATGCTTTTAATACTGATTCGATGTACAAACCTGTACCTCCGCAAAGTATAGGTAATTTACCCTGCTCTTTTATCTTATTATACGCAACATGAAAATCATGTTGATACTGAAATAGATTATACTTTGTTCCGGGTTCACAGATATCTATCAAATGGTAATTAATATGCTTCCCATTAATATCATAATCAGATAAATCCTTACCAGTACCTATATCCATGCATCTATATACTTGACGCGAATCTGCGCTGATTATTTCTGTATTTAATCTATCTGCAAAAACTGTAGCAAAGGAAGTTTTGCCACAAGCTGTTGGACCTAATATTGTTATAAGTTCTATCGGTTTCATCTTGCAAAAATAAGGAAATAAAAAATAGTTATTTGTAAACTTCTTTTATCTGAAGTCATTATAATTCTTATTTCATTAACTCCCCCCTAAACGCCTTTTGGCTCAAACTGCCATACAAATTCTCTAGCTCCTGCAAGCTTTGTTGGTATTGGGTTTTAAGGGATTCTGTTTTTTCTACGATTTTGGTAAATTGGGATTGGAGTTCGATAGGTGGGCAAGGAACTTTTAAGTTTCTCAAAATATCAAGGTTGATGTTCTTTTGAGCAGTTTGTGATGCTTTGCTTTCCAATAGTGCCTGAAAGAACTTAAAAAGGAAATGCACATAAAGAACTCTTGCCTTTTTTGTATTGGTAACAAAACCAACAACACTATCTGGAAAGCAAGCATCAAATGAAAGAATACTTGTTTGGGCAATATTGGCTGCAATAGTAATTAGCATGGTTCCTTTAGGCCAAAGCTTGCTTTGCTTCAATCCTAACTCAGAATAAGTTTGCTTATATTTGGTAATGTAAATTCCAGCATTTGTTACATCACCTGTTTGTATTAATGGGTAAATACCACCTAATAATTCAGGTAAATTTCTTGGTCTTGCTTTTGAAACACCTCTGTCTAAACTTCCTAAATCGCTAAGGTTGCAAACTGCCCATCCCTTCTCATTCTTCACAGGGTCACCAAATATCTCCAAAAACTTGCTTTTCAAGAATTCATCCAATAGGCGGATGCTTTCTTTGCGTTGGGCTATCAGGTTTTCGGCTTTGCTTAAGAGATTGGCAATGTGAAGTTGGTCGGGAAATGGGGGAAGTTCAAATTTTACAAAATCAACAAAACCTCTTGAAATTCCACCAACAGTTGCGCCTCTAAAGTCCCTCATTATGTCTCTTTGACCTTGTGGACATTTCAAATATTGAAATGCAAATCTGGGAAATGCCTTTGATTTATCAATCTTTAAAAGAAATACATGTTCATTTACTGATGCTGTTTCAAAAGGGAAATCCTCGGTTACGAAACTTACTTTTCCGGTTGTTGCTCCATCTTTTACAATCAGGATATTTTCCTTTTCAATGATTCCATTTTTCAACCCATTAAAATAATCTTCAGGAATGTATTTGACAGACTTAAAATTAAAACCACCATTACTATCTAAATGTTCTGCACCTAATGATGGAATACCTTTATTGTCAAGTGAAGCACCACCTTTAGGTCTTCCACCGCTTTCAAGTGAACTTAAAATTTGAGATAACTTTATCTTCATTACACAAACTCTTTTAATTCAGCCAATCCTTTTTGAATATCGGCTTCAATGCTTTCCAACTTTCCGAAAATCACATTCGGTTTTTCATATACCACTTCTTCATACACTTCTTCTTTGTAAGTGCTCAGGTTCAGGTCGTAGTTGTTTTCTACAATTTCCTTTTTCGGCACCATAAAGTATTTCAGCTTTCGGTCGCTGTCTTTTTTGGCATCTCTTGTTTTGTAGCGTTGCACAATATCAGGCAAATCGCTTTCGGCAATTTTATTTCGCTTATCGTCTAAGGTATAGCCGTCTGCCTGCATATCGTAAAACCAAACATTGTTGGTTTCGCCCCCTTTGGTAAAAATCAAAATGGCAGTACTCACCCCTGCATAAGGTTTAAATGCACCGCTTGGCACAGCTATTACGGCTTTTAGTTCGGTTTTTTCAATTATCAGTTTTCGCAATGCTTCAAACGCTTTTCCGCTATTTTGTATTACACCACTTGGCACAATTACGGCAGCCGTTCCGCCCATTTTCAGCATATTAAAAATTCGTTCTACAAATAGAAGTTCGGTTTTGGTAGTAGGCAGTTTCAGCCCTTCGTTAATGTCGCCTTTGTCAACATTACCGGTAAATGGCGGATTCGCCATAATTACATCGAACTGGCTGTCTTCGTTGTAGCTTTTGCTCAGCGTGTCTTTATAGTCAATTTTAGGTTCGTCAATACCATGCATCATTAAGTTCATCAAACCCAAACGTACCATTGTGGTATCAATATCATAACCTACAAAGCTTTGGTCAAGAATAGTTTTTACCTCTTGCGTTAAAACAGCACTAATAGCGGCACGTTCAAAACCATCTTCATCCTTTTTCAGTCTAACCGGGTCTTTCTTCCTAACCAGATCAGTAAGTATGTATTGGTATGAACCTAACAAGAAACCACCTGTACCGCAAGCAGGGTCGGCAATGCGTTGTCCGAGTTGCGGAGCAACCAATTCTGCCATCAATTTAATTATATGGCGTGGCGTACGGAATTGCCCGTTTATACCTGCTGTAGCAATCTCACTTAAAAGCATTTCATAAACATCACCTTGTATGTCTTGAAAAGCGTGTCCGCCTTCGGTGGCATCTTTTTCAATTTCCTTGAAAATATCTTCTATAATATTAATGGCAGAAACCAACAAACTTGCTTTAGGCATTATAAACACAGCATTTTTCATGTGTTTGGTAAAAGGTGAAGTTTCTCCGTTAAGTTCTTTCAAAAACGGAAACACTTTCATTTGTACATGCAGCAACATTTCGTCGGCCGGTTTATGCTTAAATACACTCCAACGTAATTCATTTTTATCAAAACTCTCATTACTACCCGGAATATTAAAATTCCCCGTAAAACGAGAAATGTATTTTTCTCCGGTAAACTCAGCATCACGCTCACGTTTGGTTTCTAAATCGTCCAAACGTTTCATGAAAATAAGATAGGTAATTTGCTCAATGGCTGTTAACGGGTTGGAAATACCACCTTCCCAAAAGTTTTGCCAGAGCTTTCCTATAAGCGATTTTAATTGTGCGTTATTTTGTAACATTTACTTCTTTTTATTTTTCGGTTTTTTCTTGTCACCCTCATTCAATTGCAATACAGTTTTGGCATTTAAAGAGGTAACTACATTTTTACCTGTTTTAGCTTCTAGTTCTTTGCGTGCCACTTTTGCGACATTACCGCCCTGTTTGGCTACTTTCTTGCTTTCTTCAAAACCTTTAGGATTGGTTGCGGCTGAGATGTCCTTAGTTGATGCTTCGGCAAGCATGTTTAGAATTAGTTCAGTATTGGTCATGTTATCCCGCAGGTTTTCCTTTTTCAAACCTTTCAATATTTTGTATTTTTTGGTAGTTCTATCGCTCCAAGTTTTGGTAATAATATCGGTAAGCGTAGCAAATTGAATGCCTTCTTTCAATCCCCGTTTTTTCCATTCGTCTGTTAATTCTTTTCGTATCTCAATGCTTTTGAGGCGTTGGTTAATCCAGTTTTCTGAATAACCAAGTTTCATGTATTGTTCCAGTGCCCTATCAATGCTAAGTTCAGGGTCTTGCATTTCATCCAAACGTTCTGCGGCTACCTGTGCCAGCCATTGTTTAAAAGGTTCTGCTTTTGGTGAAGGAATAGATTGAATTAGACGAAAAAGCTGTTCGGTATCAGCTACATCGGTAAGGTAAAATTTGCCATCAGCCGATTGCATTTTCAGTTGACTACAAGTTGTAGTCAACTGACTCCCCTCTGCTTTTAGTCTTGTTTTTAGAACGCTCCAATACTTTCTGGGATTTGGGCTTTCTGTTAACACAGAAATAACATCTACAATAGAGATATACCACTTTTCTTGTTCAGCATCCCAAACAGATCTTACCTGTTTGTCTTCAAAGACTTTTATTTCATTTTGCTTGTTCATTTATAATGCTGTTTTAGTTCTTTTCAAACCGTGACGAATTGTAACGGTTTGAATTTATGCTGCTAATACTTTTTCGGTTAAACGTAAAATTTCGTCAATCTCTTTTTTACTAAATATGCCCCTTATTCCTTCGGGGTGAATCATGGTAAAGGGCGATTCAATCAGATTGCGTCTATTCACATCACCTTTTTCCAATACAAAATTTTTGAGCAAGTCAAGAAATTGAAGTTGTCGGCTGGTAAGGTAACTATGTTTTGAAATAAAATCATCAAATGCTTTGGTAACTGTTTCGGCAAAGGTTTCTAACTGTTCGATACCCAAAATATGTTTGATAAACTGCACTAATTCAGCTTTGCGGTGGTTGTACACCTTACGGAGCAAATCAATAGTAATATGCGGATGTTCGTTGTATAATTCTTCTGCTAATTGTTCTGCTTCATCCGATGTAATTTCTTGCCCTTGTTTCAATTTTTGTAAAATTGGACTGCTTGAAACCAATTCATTGATTTTCTTTTCTACAAGTTCACGGTATTTGGCTACGCTTAATGCTTCATGTTGTGGTCCAAACTCAATAAATTCTTTTTCTGCAACAATGTCTTTTAAGTTGAATTTAGCAGGAGCTAAAGGAATAACAGCTTCACGAAACTTCATCAAAGGTGAAAGTTTCTGAATCAGTTCTTCGAACTTATCTTCGTTAATAGTTGCCCAATAATGATTGCTTTGTGCTTGTTTAATCAATTCCCGCTCCAGCGCCACAATGTTGATACTCAAAGGCAGTTCGCCAATTTCTTCAATGATACTATCTCTTAAAACCTCGTATTTAGAAAGAATTACGTCTTCTTTTGAAAATGGTTTTTCATAAGGAGATTCGTCGCCTTTTAAATGAGCCAATGAAACTTCAACAATATCCTTTTCAAATCGCATCGCCTTAAAATCAACATCAGCAACAGTTCGAAACAATGGTTTAACAACAGCTTCCAAAAATTCCATTTTTTCTGCCGTTAGATTACACCAAAAGTTTTCATCTTCAAGTCGTTGCAATTCATTTCGGGCTTCCATAATAACCACCGAATTTTTCGGAAGTGCTTCAACCTGCTTTCTGATTTTATGAATTTCTTTGTTTACAATCTCGAATTTGCTTTGTGTTTGAGCTTCTTTAATCTTTTCCAATCGCACACCAAACAAGCGAACCGGCAAAGGAATTTGCATTTTTAGTTCTTTGCCTTTCGGATTAAGTTTGAAATATTCAAAATTGTCCCAACAATCGAGAATCAGGAAATTATCTTTTTGTGTACACCAAGGTTTTATTTTTTCAGGTTCGAGCAAACGAGTTCCTCTGCCTATCATTTGCCAAAACTTAGTGTAACTGTAAACAGGTTTTGCAAAAACCAAATTCACCAATTCCCTAACATCAATACCTGTGTCGAGCATGTCAACACTAATGGCAATGCGTGGCATGTCGTTGTGAACAAACTGGTCGAGCAAACCGCCTTTTCCATAAACTCTTGGGTCTTCGCTTACCAATACTTTGGCTAATTCGCCTTTGTATTCGGGATAAAGTGAATCGAATATTTCTTCTACACGTCTTGCATGTGCTTTTGAAATGCAAAAGAAGATTGTTTTACCCGGTAATACTCCGTTTGTATCTTTTATGCTTTCTTCCATGAATTCACGGACAATCAAAGCGTTTGTACCACGGTTGACTACTTTCTTTTCAATCTCCGTTCCTTCGTAATTGATTTCTTCTATTTCTTTTCCTTCCAACATCAGTTTTTGTTGGTCTTCCAATGAAATTGTCCGCTTGTTTATTCCTTCGTCCTGAAACTTAGTTCTGATTTTCATTACCTGAAAATCGCTCAGAAATGGCGGAATGTGATTTACTGCTTCTTCGTATGAATAGGCAAAAGTAGGAACGCCATCTTCGCACTCAAACAATTGAAAAGTGTTGTGGTCAATTACATCGGTTGGCGTAGCTGTTAATCCAAGCGTAATCGTATTGAAATAATCAAGTATTTCCTGATAGGTATTGTATATACTGCGGTGACTTTCATCCACCACAATCAAGTCAAAAAAATGAGGACTTAACGATTTATCTTCATTACGAATAATGTTCAACATTGTTGGATAAGTTGAAACATATATGCGCCTGTCTGTTGCTATTTCATTTTCGCTTTGTTTTGGCCAACGTGGTTCATTAGGTAAATGTTCTTTGAATGCTTCCAATGTTTGGTCGCGAAGAGCTATTCTGTCAACCAAAAATAAAACTCTTTCTGCCCAACCGGCTCTCATAAGAGCATCAATTAATGCAATGCAAGTTCTTGTTTTGCCTGTGCCTGTAGCCATTACAAGCAAGAATTTTCGTTTACGTTTTTCAACGGCTTCCATTACTGCACGTATAGAAGCAATTTGATAATTACGCCCGGCAATTTTGGTGTTGATAAGTTCGCCGGCTAATTGTTTTCTCGCCTTGCGAATGTATGCGTATCTTTCAAGGTCATCACGAGTTGGGAAACCATAAACTTTTTTTGGAGGATAATTTTCTAAGTCCCAAAAATAAATATCATATCCGTTTGTGTATAAGCAAAAAGGTAATTCTCCGCCTTGAGTTAATTGTATATTGTAGCAATATTGTTTTGCCTGTTCTCGTCCAATGGCTGCATCAACTGAAGTTTTTTTAGCTTCTACAACGGCTTGTGGTTTACCATCTTTCCCTAATAAAACATAGTCGCTGTATTGATGTCCTGCGTATGGTGTTTTAGGTTCATCATCAGCAGTTAAAATAATATCATATTCTTCAATTACCTGAGTTTGGTCAATAACATTCCATCCGGCTTGTTTCAGGCGGTTGTCAATGATTTCTTTCCTTGTTTTTTTTTCGGTTTTCATTTATGTGTTTAACATAATCTTAATTAAAATTCAAATTTAATAAATTATATTGGTGAATGGAAAAAAAACAACTCTTTTGTAATATATACAAATATGAAAACAAAAAAGCGTTTGTGAATTTTGATTTTCACAAACGCTTAAAATTAATAATTTACATAAGTGACCTCGGAGGGGCTCGAACCCTCGACCCATTGATTAAGAGTCAATTGCTCTACCAACTGAGCTACGAAGTCTTTTAACGGCGACAAATGTAGTACTTTTTTTATAAACAACAATGCTGTATTACGATTTTTACACCAATAGCTATTAAAATTATTCCGCCGACGATACCAAATTTGAAAGAAAATTTCTTACCAAAAAACAAACCCAGCATTGAACCGGCAAATGAAAACACAAAACTTACAATTGCGATTACTGAAATAGCTATCCACAACCACTCTTTATATGGAATAAATACCAAACCGGTTGCAAGTGCATCAATACTTGTTGCTACCGATAAAAGTAACAATGTTTGTATCGAATAAGGATTTTTCTCTGCAATATCTTCGTTGATATTCTTAGGTTTTAGATCTTCAAAAATCATTTTGCCTCCAATTATTGATAGAATCAATAAAGCAAGCCAATGATCAACACTTTCGATATACGCAGCAAAATTATATCCGAGCAAGTAACCAATAAAAGGCATAAAACCTTGAAAAGCGCCGAATAACAGAGCCATTGCAAAAAACTTACCGAAATCAAACTTATTTAATGTCCCTGCTTTTGCAATAGATACCGCAAAACAATCCATAGATAAGCCAATGGCAATTAATACAATGGTAATTATATCCATTAGTAGTTAGCTAAATAATCACAAACCTGATTATAAATATTTTCAGCTGTAAAGCCGAATTTTTCATCTAACACATTATATGGAGCAGAATGTCCGAAATGATCTAAGCCGAATACGCGCCCTTTTAAGCCTGCAATACGTTGCAATGTCATAGGTAGACCGGCGGTTAAACCAAAAATAGGAATATTATAGTCTATAACAGTGCTACGATAACTTTCAGATTGTGTAAAGTATACACCTTCGCTAGGAACTGATACGATTTTAACTTTCAGATTTTTCTTATCCTCCAATAAATTAGCAGCCTCAAATAATGTTGCAACTTCAGAACCGCTTGCTAATAATATTACATCCGGTTTCTCTACATTTTTAACAACGTAAGCTCCTTTCTTCATATTTAAAGCATCAGCATAACGATCTGCAGGTCTAGGCAAACTTTTAATATTTTGTCTAGACAATATTAGCCCTGTTGGAGAATCAGTATTTTCTAATGCCATCTGCCATGCAACAGTAGTTTCGCTTTCGTCTGCAGGGCGCAATACCAACATTGAATTTTTACCTTTATGGTTCTTTAAAGATTCCATCAAACGAACTTGTAGCTCTTGTTCAATAGGTTGATGTGTAGGACCATCCTCACCTACTCTAAATGCATCATGCGACCATACGTAAATTACTTGTAAACGCATAAGAGCAGACATTCTGAATGCAGGTTTCATGTAATCAGAGAAAACAAAGAATGTACCACATACCGGAATAACACCTCCATGTAATGCCAATCCATTCATAATACAAGCCATTGTAAGCTCACTTACACCTGCATTTAAGAAACCTCCTGAAAAATCGCCTTTAGCTAAAGGTTTGCTATTTTTTAAGAATCCGTCTGTTTTATCTGAATTAGATAAATCGGCAGATGCAACAATCATGTTTTCAATTTTACCGGAAAACAAAGATAACATCGAACCGGAAGCTGAACGTGTTGATTGATCTAATTTATGTTGAATCTCAGAGAAGTTTATTTTTGAGAATGACTTATCGTAGAATTTAGTATACTTCTCGCTCAATTCCGGATTTTCTTTCTTCCAACTTGCTGCTTCAGCTTTACGTTTTGCAACAATTTCAGCTAATTCATTCTTTCTTTTTTCGTATAAAGCAGCAACTTCAGGGAATATGCAAAATGGATTTTGAGGATCACCCCCTAAGTTGACGATTGTATTTTCGATTGATGCACCCGCGTTTGTAAGTGGTTGTCCGTGAGTTGAAACTTTATTCTCAAAGCTTTGACCATCAGGACCTTTTGCACCTTTCCCCATTAATGTTTTGCCAATAATTAATGTGGGTTTTTCTGTTTCTGCATTAGCAGACTGTAACGCTCTACGTATTTGAGAAGCATCATTACCATTTATTGTAATAACATTCCAGCCCCATGATTCGTATTTTTTAGCTGTATCTTCATTTGTTACTTGATTAACAAATGTTGAAAGCTGTATATCATTTGAATCATAGAACATAATCAAGTTTGATAAACCTAACAAACCGGCTATACGTCCCGCTCCTTGCGATACTTCTTCTTGAATACCACCATCAGAGATAAAAGTATATATTTTATGTTTTGTCCATTCTCCAAACCTAGCAGCCATAAAACGCTCTGCAATAGCGGCACCTACTGCCATTGTGTGTCCTTGACCAAGTGGACCTGATGTATTTTCAATTCCATGTATAAGGTCTACTTCAGGATGTCCCGGAGTTATACTTCCCCACTGACGAAATGACTTCAAATCATCTATCGTATATTTACCTGCCAAAGACAAAACAGAATACAACATAGGCGACATGTGACCCGGATCTAAAAAGAAGCGATCTCTATTCTCCCAGTTTGGATCGGAATAATCATATACCAAAAATTCGGAATATAATACATTGATAAAATCAGCACCACCCATGGCTCCACCAGGATGTCCGGACTTTGCTTTTTCAACCATTGATGCCGCCAGAATGCGAATGTTATCTGCAGCTCTGTTAAGTAAGGATATCTCGTTCATGAAACTAAAATTGTAATCTATAGATTGCACAAAGGTACAAAAATACGGTGAGCCTACCTCATATCATAGCAAGATATATTGTTACAACACAGAAAAAGATTTCAACAATTTTAAGTAAATACTTAAAAATGAAGACATAAAAAATCTCAATGTATATTATGCATCTATCAAAAGAAAAAGATTATATCACCCGAAAAAATTACAGTGTAGGTTTCTTTTTATATGGGAATTGATAACAAAGTGTAAAATCAACCCCCCAGTTAGTGGAAGAAGAGCCATAAACGCCGTATCCCGGTATATATGAAGGATAATCAGTAGATGCTTGATAAAAGTGTTGGAATGTTTGAACGCGTATCGTCAAGCCCATAAAAAAGCTTTTATATATTTGAGCACGAACTGTTGCCAAAAATTCAACCCAACCTGTATCAACCGGTTTCCATTCCGTTTCGGCAGATGTACTCTCATTCCAATAAGTATTTGTACATACAGCATCAGATAATTTATAACCAAGGTGTGCATAACCATATCGCACTCCGACGGCTAAAATATGATCGTAACGCCTTGTATCTTTAAAATTGATAAAATTATAATTAGCCCCGACGCGGAAGAAAAATCCATTAGATTCGTAACGATAATCAGTGTTTTTTTGATCCATAAACATCATTCCGAAATCTATTGCAGGGAATAAACGTTGCCATAATGATACATCTGCTGAAACCTCAAATTGGAATCGTCCTCCATTAAACAGAGTCGCTATTGGGTCATAAATATCCAAATTCAGGTATGCACCTTGATATATATATTTATTCTTGTTGACTTTATTCATAACATCCAATTGCACACGCCTCTGTGCAGCAGAATCATTCACAGTAGTTTGTGATGACTGTGCATAAATAGAAGTAGCCCAAAGCAATAATGAGAAACTAAAAAAATATTTTAAGATGGATGTCATTTTCTATGTTTTTAACTTCAGCATTATAAATTTCTATAGTATAATCACTCATCACCGGTGATACATCAGCAGATATTACTGTCTGAAACATAACACAACCGCATTCCGGACTTATTAATTGAGGTCTGGGAGTATGATCAATATGCATGATATACTCTTTATCCTGTTCACCTTCAACTGTTGATGCTATAGTAATTTTAAAATCAGTCTGTTCTGCATTATCATGCAATGGTAAATATATAACAGAAGTATTAACTTTGTTGTATAGAATAGAATCGGAGCCAACACCTTGCACTGTTAATCCATTAATTGTATATGGCTTCAGCGTTGTTGAATCCATAAATGCAACCCCCATTCTTGCTTTTGTTGGCACATAGCAATCCCCACTACAAGACACCATGCAGAATGCAATTATTATTGCAGAGAATATACAATATATCGGTTTGCGTTTCATTAATTTATGCAAAATAATTCTTTATCTCATTTTTAAGAAAAGATATAGCTGCCATAGTTGGAGAATCTGAATTTGCCTCGTATGTTGAAAGTATCAATTTTGCAAGATCGTATGAAGGATCTTGTGGAGACACCTGAGCTGCACATGCATTAATCAATTGAACAATATTTTCTTTTGAATTTTTAACGACATTCCAAGCTTCTTCGCTAATATAAACCTGCTGTGCTACATTATGCTCATATTCAGAACGTATTGCATTAAGTAAAGCTGCATGAAACTGCAAACTATTCATTGAACCATCTTGAATACGTACAAGTAAAGAATCAGGACTGATTCGCTCCATGAACAAAACAATTCTTTCGTAGGCAGTAAGACGTATTGGAAGAGTCGTTTTCTGAGATTCCTTATATAGTAAATACTTGCGTCTGGAATATTCTACTTGCATATATTTGCGTAACATCAAATATACAACTGCAAAAACAATTAGTGCAGGAATAGTGTATTTCAATATTTCAAAAAAAGCATCCATTTACTATAAATTTAAGTTTTCAGCTATTTGATAATTATTTCGCTCTTGAGATGATCTACTTATTAATTCTCCTAAAAATCCGGTCAAAAACAATTGTGTTCCAAGTATCATCGCTAATATAGCTAAGTAAAAATATGGGTTACTTGTAATAAGCGGTGCTCTTAATCCTTGTATTATTGCATTTAATTTCATTACGCCAACAATAATCACTGAAATTAAACCAAATAAGAACATTATCGACCCCCATACTCCAAAAAAATGCATCGGCTTAACTCCGAATTTTGATAAAAACCAAAGAGTTATTAAATCCAAGTAACCATTTACGAAACGACTGAAGCCAAATTTACTTTTGCCGAATTTACGCATTTGATGATTTACTTCTTTCTCGCCTATTCTAGAAAATCCGGCATTCTTTGCAAGATATGGAATGTATCTATGCATTTCTCCGTAAACCTCGATACTCTTAACAACCTCAGATCTATATGCTTTTAAACCACAATTAAAATCATGTAAATAAATACCTGAAACTTTTCTTGCAGTTGCATTAAACAACTTACTAGGTAGATTTTTCGTTAACTTTGGATCATATCTTTTCTTTTTCCAGCCTGATACCAAATCATAGCCTTCTTTTTTAATCATATTGTACAATCCGGGAATTTCTTCAGGACTATCCTGCAAATCGGCATCCATTGTGATAACAACATCACCCGAAGCTTCTTTAAAACCGCAGTACAAAGCCGGAGATTTTCCGTAATTGCGTCTGAATCTTATACCCTTAGCTTCCTTATGTTTTGCAGTAAGTTTTGAAACCACATTCCATGAAGCATCAGTACTTCCATCGTCAACAAAAATCACTTCGTATGTATATTTATTTGCATCCATAACCTTTTCGATCCATGCAAACAATTCAGGCAAAGATTCTTCCTCATTATACAAAGGAATTATTACAGATATATCCATGATTGAATTTAATAATTATTTTTACGAATAGACTTTACAATACCAGCAATTGGTAATCCAAATAAAACACCTATAACAGAATATATCCATATCGATTGTACTGCTCTTTGCGATGCTGCAGGCGTTCCAAATTCAACAATCATTTCTTTATATGGGGCAATCTGTGGCATATCTGCCAAAATTACATCTATATTTTTAATAAGTTCAGCAAACTGTAAAGATAAATAGTCAGGTTGTATAAAGCGATAAAAAACGTATTGTACTACAACTAAGAATAATGATGCGAAAAAAAACATAAAGAAACAGAAACGAAATAATGTGCCAAATGTGATATCTTCAATTTGAGATTGTCTTTTAAATCTCAGTGTAAAGAAATAGGCTATTATTGGAAGTAACAAAAATAAAAAAAGCACTACAAATGATCCGGTTACCGAATCAACAGTTAGAACTTCAACTATAAAACGCACAATTAGGAATATACCTAAAAAAGCACCATAATACATGGCAGCGCGATTCGTAATAGCTCGTATCTCTATTTTTTCCATCTATAATATAATTATCCCACAAAAGTAGCGAATATCGCTTACCTGACAAAACTCTTATCAAAAGTTTTAAACAAAAACATTAAGATATTATGTTTTTTAAATTAAATACACTACATTTGCAAACGGAAAGGTTCTACACGACCAGCTCCCTTCTAATCCCCCAGGGCTTGACCGCAGCAAGGGTGTGTTGGTTGAGCGGTGCGATGTAGATCGCCTTTCCTTTTTTATATAAAATATTCATAACCTTATACATCATGGCAAAACCGGAAGAATTAAACTACACTCCATCGCACAATATTATTGCAGGTGGTACTTTGATTAAAGGTGAAATTACCACAGAGGGCGATTTTAGAATAGACGGAACGATAGATGGTACTATAACTTCAAAAGGTAAAATAATTATCGGCGATAAAGGCAAATTTATAGGCAAGATTAAAGCTGCCAATGTTGATATAATGGGAGTTGTTAAAGGCGAGATTTTCGTAGATAACACACTTTCTCTAAAATCAACCGGTAAAATTGAAGGAGATATCCAAACCAATATTTTAATTATTGAACAAAATGCTGAATTCAATGGTAGTTGCAGTATGGGTAAGGAATCTCAAAAAACACAAAATCAGGTTAATACTACTGCGAAACCTGATACTCTTAATGCCACTAAACAGGAAAAGAAATAAAACGAATTGGTTTATTATCGGATACGCATGGGTATTGGGATGACCGATACCTGAGCTTTTTTGCAGATTGCGACGAAATATGGCATGCCGGAGATATTGGCACAGCTGAAGTTTACGAAAAGCTTTTAGAATCGAAACCTGTAAGGGCTGTGTTTGGCAATGCTGATGGACAGTACTTCAGACAAAGAATTAAACAAGATGCAATTTTCAAAATTGAAAATGTAAAAGTTCTAATAACCCATATTGGAGGATATCCTGATAAATATGCGCCAGGTATTGCTGATAAACTGCGAACTAATAAGATTAAGTTATTTATTTCAGGTCATTCGCATATACTTAAAGTAAAGTATGATCCTAAATTTGATGTGATACACATTAACCCGGGAGCTGCCGGAAGACAAGGATTTCAATTAGTCAGAACTTTGGTTAGATTTACGATTGACAGAGATAAAGTAAAAGATCTTGAGATAATGGAGATCCCATTAACATAAGATTATCCACCTATATTTTTACAATTATCTAATAAGATTAACAGTACCCTTCTTGTAGTACTTTATTCTGTTTCCTTTATCATCCAGATCATCACCTGTTGCCTCTATAATATACATGTATGCACCTTCAGCAGCAGGTTTACCACCTATATTTCCATTCCAACCTGTTGTAGGATCATCCCATTGATAAACTAATTTACCCCAGATATTATAGACAGAAGCATTAAACTTGATAATTGATTTATAAGCTACTTTAAATTCATCGTTTTTGCCATCTCCATTAGGAGTAAATATATTTGGAATATCTAAGGCAGATTCTAAAACTTCAATTGTATATGTAGCCTCTTTGGTACAACCTATCTCAGGATCTTCGGTAACAGACGAATTTGATACTTGTACTCTTAAATAGTAAGTAGCTTTCTCGGTAAATGTATATCTAAAATCCTTGTCAGTAGTTTGAATGATGCAATCCTCGAATTCACGTTCATTTGACAAACACCAGGTATAAAAAAATGATGCGGGAGAAGCATTATTAATAATTTCTATATTTAAGGGTGCAGAACCTTTAAGTAATGTCTTAGTTTCATCGGGTTCAATTGGATCACCTTTCTCGTTTTCGTTTTTAGCATTTTCTCTTATACGTACAGTTGCATCTAAGTGAACTTCAACTGCTATGGCTTTAAACGGTTCAGATACAATTACCGGCGGTTCTTCTTCAAAAACTTTAGCAAATTGATCACCCGTCAAAGAATATTGCGTGTCTCCTAATGGCGATTCTATGGTATAATCAGAAAGTTCAGGAATAACACGAGTTACTTCTTCAGAAACATAACCGCTGCCTTTGCTATAGTATGTCGAATCATAACTTAATTCAAATAGTCTTTCTACTTCATCGTGCATAGTTATCTGCCCAATAGTATCATATTCCATTGGCTCTACATCCATATTTATATTTAATTGAATGTATGAACATCTATCCTCAACTTCTCCATTTACAATTATTGTATCAAGCAATAATTGATATCTTTTATAGTCAAATACCCAAACCCAAGCACTTTTATTTCCGGAAATATCCAACTTGTAACCTATTGATTTCTCATCCTCCAAATCAATGCTGGTTTCGGTAACATTTGTCTCGGATTTAATCAAAGAACTTGTGCCGTCAATATCATATTTATACCAATTATAGTCGTGCGATTCAGGCATTTGAAAATGCAACACACCATTTTCTGTACCATTAACAACAAATATAGTATCAATTGTAGATTCTGTACCGACTGCATCTGTACCGCTTATCGAAAATTCTGCTCCAAAAAGTTCAACAGACACGAAAACAGCCATAAATAATAACAAAACAAATTTTCGCATATTATATTTGTGCTTATAAAATCAAAAAAAAATTAAATATTACTACACTACCCCACAAATCACCGTGTAAAGGTAAGGCTTTTGGCTTTATCTGCCAAAAATTTGTATCTTTGCAACTTGTAGTAGCATATTTTAATAGGAATTGACATGAAACGTTCTATCTTTTGCATTATCACAATGCTTGCAATAACAAGCATTATATTAGCTCAAAATAATCAATACCAAATAATTACAGAAAACGGTAAACAATACTACTTATATACCGTTCAGAAAAGCGAAGGATTTTACAGCATAGGAAAACGTTTCGAAATTACAAACGACGAAATTATTAAGGCTAATCCTGAAGCAGCGCTTGGACTTAAACTTGGACAAGTACTTAAAATCCCTGTATATAAATCTAAATCTGAATCTGAATCTGAATCTATATCTAAACCAAGCACATCTGTAGAACCAACTGAAACAAATTTAGAAAATCAAGATAACGAAAACAAAAACACAATTGTTGACGAGCCATCTCAAACTGTTTTAAAATATAATCGTACCAAAAAATCAAGTATAAGAATTGCTATACTAATGCCATTTTCGTTGGATGCAGTTGAGAGAGACGCAAACATGGACCATTTTGTCGAATTTTATCAAGGATGTTTAATCGCAGCTGATTCATTAAAGGGTTTAGGAATAGATATTTTTATTGACAGCTATGATATAGGTAAAACAACTAACAAATTAGATTCAATATTACATCAAGCAGCCTTAAAAAAGGCAGATTTACTTATCGGACCAGCTTATTCAAGTCAAGTACCTCTTATTGCAGATTTTGCAAAAACAAACAAAATAAAAGTAGTTGTACCATTTACAACCAATATCCCTGATTTAAAAAACAATCAGTATTTATTTCAAATTGTAAGTCCACAAAAAGAATTATATAATAAAATAGCAGATAAATGTGCTAATCAGTGGGAAAACAAACAAGTACTTATTGTACGTCCGGATAGTGCCGGGATTAGATACGACAAAAAAGATTTTGTAAAAATTCTTATCCCAAAATTACGCGCAAAAAACATTTCTGTTAAATATATTTCTGAAACACGTATAGCAGCTAATATAGATTCTGCTGCTAAAAGCAATATGCGCGAAACTGTGGTGGTAATTCCAACTTCAAACAAAGTAAAACTAATTCAATTATCAGAGCATTTTTCTCGAATAGAGAGTAATAATGTTAGTTTATTTGGATTCCCGGAATGGCATAACTATCAAATCAAAGACTTGTACGTCAAACCATTATATACTTTTAGCAATTACAATACTGATTTTTCATCAACAAAAGTAATTTCATTCTATCAAAAGTACAATGAAAAATTCGGTATCCCCGGAGTACAAAACTCACCTAGTTATACCATTTTCGGATATGACATTTGTAATTATTTTATTTCACAATGGATCGAAAACGGAGAACACTTTGAAAACTTTTTAAATGACGAAGAAACGCCTTTACTTCAAATGAAATTCTTATTTGAACGAGTTGGTAATGGTGGATATTTAAATAGAGGTACTATCTTTCAACTATATAATGATGAAGGTATTCTTGACATAGAATAAGATGAAAAGACGACTAATCACTATATTTGTAGGTATGTTTGTATTATGCGTGAGCGCATCAGCTCAATACACATACATACAGCCTGAATTGGCAATAGGCACGAACCAAGGTGTCGCTATTTGGACAACAGTAGGCTTTTCACCATCTGTAGCTCAAAACTTTGATGTTCGCTATAATGGTGGTTTTACTGTAAGATATATTATACAAAAGCACTTTGGAATACAAGCCGAATTGAATTATGCCCAACGTGGATGGTCTGAGACTTCTTCGACAGGCGAAAGATATGATCATAGGTTTGATTATTTAGAAATTCCGCTGGTTGCCCACATATATTTTGGAAAAGAAAAATTTCGTTTTTTTGTTAATTTAGGTCCTAAATTCAGATACATGATTAATGACTATGCTACAGAGCATTTTTCATCTAATTATGGGAAACAACAAACCAAAGCTATTGAAAATAGATTTGATTATAGTGTATTCGGGGGTTTAGGTATTGAATTGAGAACTAAAAAAGCAGGTTATTTTCAATTGGAAGCTCGATATGACTATGGTTTAGGCAATATATATTCGTCTAGAAAAGGCGAAGATTTTTCGTCTTCAAACAACACAGCTATCACAATAGGCATCACGTATTTATACAATGTACTTGGAAATAAGCAAAAAAAATAAACATAATGGAAATTTCAAACAAAACATTTGATGAATTAATTCGTCAACGCCGCAGCCATCGCAAATTTCAAGACAAGGCAATTGAAGCGGATAAAATAAATCAACTACTTAAATGCGGATTAATGGCACCTGCAGGCAAAAGTGCAAATCCATGGGAATTCATTGTTGTTACAGATGCTGATACACAAAAGCAGCTATCAAAATGCAAACCTAATGGCAGTGCATTTGTTGCCACTGCCCCACTATCTATTGTTGTTATTGCAGATACTACTAAATCTGATGTATGGGTTGAAGATTGTTCTATTGCAGCTATTTATTTGCAATTAAAAGCAGAGGATATGGGCTTATGCAGTTGCTGGGTTCAGGTTCGTAATAGAAAATCCTGCGATGAAAATGAATCTTCAGATGCATATATCCGCCAATTACTTAGTATTCCTGAGAATTACGCAGTTGAATGCGTAATAAGTATTGGCTACAAAGTTGAAGAAAGAAAACCATTTGACGAATCAAAATTGCAATTAGACAAAATACATCAAAACAAATTCTGATGATCAGAAAGGTTGTATTTATAGGAGCCGGAAATGTTGCAACTAGTTTATCAAAGGCATTAATTGATGCCGGTTTTGAAGTTGCTCAGATATTTAGCCGTACCAAAGAATCGGCAGAGGCATTGGCAATGTATCTCAAAACTTCTTACACAACCGAAAAAAATAAAATTGCTGAAGCTGACTTGTATATTTGTAGCGTAAAAGACGACGCTATAAAAGATGCATTAAGCGGCATTAATTTTAACAACAAGATAGTTGTACATACTTCAGGCAGTTCTGAAATGGACATATTAAAGCCTTTTACGTCTCATTATGGCGTACTCTATCCCATGCAGACATTTACAATAGGTAAAAATGTTGATTGGAGCCAAGTGCCCATATTTATAGAAGCGAATAGTAATAATACAACGAATGAGTTAATGTTATTCGCAAAAGCTATCAGCCCTATTGTTACAGCAGCCGACTCAAAGAGAAGAAAATCCTTACATATTGCTGCAGTCTTAGTTTGTAATTTTACAAATCACTTGTATGCAATGGCAGACAGACTTTTAAAAGAGAATAATTTGGAATTTAAGACTATGCTTCCTTTAATAACGGAAACAGTCGAAAAGATCAAAGTCATTTCGCCAAAAGCAGCACAAACAGGCCCGGCTTCGCGTCATGACATGAAAATTGTTAATGATCATCTTAGTCTATTATCAGGAAATGACCATAAAATATATGAACTAATTAGTAAAGCTATTCAAGATGAGCAACTTTAAAGAAGATTTACCAAGTATTAAAGCCTTCATATTCGATGTTGATGGTGTATTATCAAAAAATAGTATTCCTTTAAATACAAATGGAGAACCTATGAGAATGGCAAATATCAAAGACGGATACGCTTTGCAATTAGCTGTAAAGTATGGCTACAAAATTGCTATAATCACAGGAGCTGATACAGAATCTATAAGAGTTCGCTACAACAAGTTGAAAATAGAAGACATTTATTTATCATCATCTATAAAAGAGATTGATTATAAAGCATTTAAAAACAAATATAATTTTGATGACAGCGAAATCTTATATATGGGTGATGACATACCGGATATTCCGGTTTTACGCTTAGTAGGCACACCTACATGTCCTGCAGACGCCGCTGTTGAAGTAAAAAGTATCTCTAAGTACATATCTCTATATAAAGGAGGTGAAGGGTGCGTAAGAGAGGTAATTGAACAAGTAATGAAGGCTCAAGGCAATTGGATGAAAAACGAACACGCTTTTGGATGGTAATAATAAACTTACAAAACTATATCATGAAAGATTATATTAAATTAATAAGATGGCCTAATTTATTGTTTTTAGGAGCATTGAATGCACTTGTATACTACATGGTAGTATGCCCTATTCTAAATATGTATTCAATTAAGCTGGATAACGAATTGTGGATATTTATATTGCTGATAATATCAAACATATTTATTGCAGCAGGAGGCTATGTTACCAACGACTATTTTGACACAAAAATTGATGAAATTAACAGACCTACAAAAGTTATTGTTGGTAAAACAAAAACAAGAAAACAGGTAGCTGTTTACTTTCAAATATTATTTGGCATAGGTATTATTGCCGGAATTATTTTGTCAATATTATTAAAAGACTATACATTAGCTTTTGTTTATATTACTATTCCCGGATTATTATGGTTCTATTCGTCTAGCTACAAGCGTCAATTTTTAATTGGCAATATTGTGGTCGGAATTTGTACCTTCTTGGTAATTTTTATTATTGGTTATGCCGCAAATACAGCTCTATTTAATCAATATGGTGAACTTATATACCAAACAAACATCATTACTGAAATATATAAATGGACTGCAAGTATTGGTTTATTCGCATTTTTACTAACATTAATTCGTGAGATTGTAAAAGATATGGAAGACATCGAAGGTGATAGAGAAATGGAATGTAGAACCATGCCAATTGTATGGGGAATAAACAAATCAAAAATCGTTGTAGCTGTATTGTCTACAATAACTCTTCTTATTGTTGCATATTTTACTTTTTACAAAATACCGTTTGAAAACGACCCTGTTAGTATTAAGTATTTCATTTTTGGAATAGTATTACCATTTGTGGTAATGTTTTACCTTTTAGGTAAGGCACAAAGTCGTCGTGATTTTGCTCAAATAAGTTTATTATTAAAGTACATTATGGCTGTAGGTAGCCTATATTGTGTATTTATTTATTATCTAATTCTATTAAACACAACATCGATATGCTCTTAACTGAAAAATTAAAAGAATACGAATTAGTATTAGTTTCACAGTCTCCACGCAGAAGAGAATTACTAGAAGGATTGGAAATTGATTTTAGCTCTACTTCTGTAGACATATATGAAACATATCCTGAAACGCTTTCAGGCGCACAAATTCCTATGTACATAGCCGAAGCAAAGGCAAGCGCTTATGAACCAAAATTAAATAACAGTACAATCGCAATTACGGCAGATACTGTCGTTTTATTTGAAGACGACATACTAGAAAAACCGGAAAATGCTGAAAAAGCAAAAGATATGTTGCGTCGTCTTTCAGGCAATACACATAAAGTAATAACCGGTGTTTGCATATTTAATAAGAACAAAAAGCGTAGTTTTCATGCCATATCAGATGTTACATTTGCTACTTTAACAGACGAAGAGATTGATCATTACGTAGAAGTTTATAACCCTTTTGATAAAGCAGGCTCATATGGTGTGCAAGAATGGATTGGTTACATTGGCATCGAGAAAATAGTTGGTTCTTATTATAACGTAATGGGCTTACCTGTTCATCGTTTATACAAAGAGTTAAACGCATTCTTTGGATAATGGAAATCAACAAGCACTCATTTAGTAATGGCTTACGTTTGATACACAGTTTTACTGATATCACACAAAACGTAACAATAAACATTCTTTATGGTGCAGGCTCACGAAATGAAAAATCAGGTAAAACAGGCATAGCTCATTTGTTGGAGCATATAATGTTTTGCGGTTCTCAAAATATTCCAAATTTTGATCAGCCTCTTGAAGCCATTGGTGGAACTTCCAATGCGTTTACAAATAATGATATCACCAATTATTATCTTACAATACCAAAAGAAGCTGCTGAATTAGGATTTTGGTTAGAATCCGATAGGATGCTTAACCCTACCTTAAGCCAAAATAGCTTTGATACTCAAAAGAAAATCGTATTAGAAGAGTTTAAACAGAATCTTAATGAACCTTACGGGGATGCTCATTCATTATTGCGAAAATTATGTTATAAGCAGCATCCATATAAATGGAGTACAATTGGACAGAGTCTTGACGAAGTCGAAAACTTAGAATTAAAAGACCTTTTATCTTTTCATAAACGCAATTATGTTCCGGCAAATGCAGTACTAAGCATCACCGGAAACATAAGCTATGAAGATGCATTATCACTGACAGAAAAATGGTTTGCCGGTATTCCTTATAGTGTTTACGTCGAAGATAATATTCCCGATGAACCTGAACAGACTTCTACCCGATTCGAAACCTATTATCGTAATATTCCACAAAATGCCATATACAAAGCATATCATATATGCAATGTGAAAAACAAAGACATCTTTAAATACGATTTACTATCTGATATTCTTGCAAATGGTAAATCATCCAGACTAATAAATAATTTAGTTTACGAGAAAAAACTTTTTACCTCTATAGATGCTTTTATAGAAAATTCTTTTGACACAGGCTTGTTACGTATAGTTGGTAAAATTCAAGATAATGTGTCGCCCAAAGAAGCTGACGCAGCAATTAATGAAGAAACCGAAAAACTACGTTCGCAAATTGTGTCGGATTATGAAATGGAAAAATGGAAAAACAAATATGAATCTACTCAATTGGCCGAAAGATTTAATATTGAACATTTAGCAGAAATGCTTGCATTCTACGAATATATAGGCCAAACAGAGAGGTTTTTAAACAATATTGATTTTTATAATAGCGTATCTGCTTCCGACATATTAACGATATCCAACAATTTATTTGATTCTAAACACAGTAATACAATCTGGTATTTAAAAAATTGATGTTCTTTATCGTCTTATATTTCGATTAAATCTTTAACTTTGCAATTCGTTCGAAACATAATTATTTATCGCAATGCCACAAACCTCAGAACGCGGTAAGATGATGCCGCAATCACCTATACGTAAATTAGTTCCATTAGCTGATAAAGCTAAAGAAAGAGGTGTAAAAGTATATCACCTTAATATTGGACAACCGGATTTAAATACTCCTCAAGTTGCACTTGAAGCGATACGCAATATCGATCGAAAAATTTTGGAATATAGTCCGAGTGATGGCATCAAATCATTACGCGTAAAATTAGCAGAATATTACAAACGCTTTAAAATAAACGTTGAACCTAGTGATATTATTGTTACTAGCGGTGGATCTGAGGCCGTAAACTTTGCATTTATGTCGTGTCTGGATCCGGGCGACGAAATTATTGTTCCGGAACCTGCATACGCAAACTACACTGCATTTGCAATAAGTGCAGGCGCAGTAATCAAACCTATTGTTTCAAGCATAGAAGATGGTTTCGCATTACCCAGCATCGACAAATTTGAAGAACAAATTACACCTAGAACAAAGGGTATTCTAATTTGCAATCCAAATAACCCAACAGGATATTTATATACTCAAAACGAGATGGATAGAATTCGTGATTTAGTAAAGAAATACGATTTATTTCTATTCTCTGACGAAGTATATCGTGAATTCTGCTATACCGGTGCACCGTATATTTCTGCTTTTCACTTAAAAGGAATCGAAGAAAACGTAGTGCTATTTGATTCTGTATCAAAAAGATATAGCGAATGCGGATTAAGAATTGGAGCATTGGTTTGTAAAAATAAGGCTGTAAAAGAAAGCGTAATGAAATTCTGTCAAGCTCGTTTGAGTCCACCACTTATAGGTCAAATAGCAGCAGAAGCATCAGTAGATACTCCACCGGAATATATGCTTGAAATGTACAATGAATTTGTTGAAAGAAGAAAGTTCTTGATAGACGGACTTAATCGTATTCCGGGAGTATATTCTCCAATTCCAATGGGCGCATTCTACACTGTAGCACGTTTACCGATTGATGATTCAGATAAATTCTGTAAATGGTTACTTGAAGAATTCGAATATGAAGGTCAGACTGTCATGATGGCTCCTGCTTCAGGATTCTACACCATGAATGATGTTGGTCGTAACGAGGTGCGTGTTGCATATGTTATAAAAAAAGAAGATCTAGCCAAAGCATTATTCGTACTACGTAAAGCATTGGAAGTTTATCCCGGCAGGACACATACCAGCTAATGAATCTTGAACTATTCATAGCACGCAAGATTCACTTTCAAACACCTGCAAAGAAAAGTAAATCAAATATCACAAAGCCAGCTGTTCGAATTGCAATAGCTGGCATTGCTTTAGGTATTGCAGTAATGATTATATCGGTTGGAGTAATCACAGGTTTTAAGCATGAAATACGCGAAAAGTTAATTGGCTTTAGTTCTCATATACAAATTACCAGCCTAACAAACAACAATACATTCGAGATGGCTCCCATCTCATTTTCTGCAACATTAGTTGATTCGATAAAGCAAATTCCGGAAGTTAGAAACACATGCTTCTATTGCACAAAACCTGCAATTATTAAAACGTCTAACGATTTCCAAGGACTGGCTTTTAATGGCGTTGACAACAATTACGACTGGACTTTTTTTAAAAACAATCTGAAAGAAGGACGTTTACCTGATTTCTCCGACACTTTACCTTCAAAAGAGATCCTTATATCACGCAAAATTGCTTCAATGCTTAATATTAGCGTTGGCGACGGAATCCTGACATATTTCATTCAAAGCAATGTGAGAGTTCGTAAATTCACTGTAAGCGGAATCTACGAAACAGGTTTACAAGATTTTGACAAGATGTTTATGATTGGAGATTTAAGACAAGTCCAAAGTTTAAACGGATGGAACTCGGATGAAGTTGGAGGCATGAATATATGGGTG
The DNA here is from genome assembly GCA_002069025.1 of Bacteroidetes bacterium ADurb.Bin302. Next base: position 50,235 of record MWBK01000054.1, read on the forward strand.
AAGGATTTTAATAAATCGGAAGAAACGGCTTATGAGATTTTTGAAACCACCGCTAATAAATTTGAACAACACGGCAGTACATATTATACAAGAACAATACGCGAATTACAACCTCAGATTTTTGGTTGGTTAGCCCTACTCGACACTAATGTTATTGTTATTTTAATACTAATGATGTTGGTAGCCGGTTTTAATATGATTTCGGGTTTACTAATTCTTATTTTAGATAAAACCAACATGATTGGAGTATTAAAATCAATAGGACTAAGAGATTGGAGTATTCGAAAAATATTCCTTTATCAATCATGTTTTTTAATAGGGAAAGGCTTATTGTTAGGCAATATCTTTGGTATCTGTATATGCTTAATACAAGAGTATTTTAAAATAATACCATTAGATTCATCTATATATTACGTTGATACAGTGCCAATTATCTTACAACCGACTGCTATCATAGGATTAAATATTATGGCAGCCATCGTTTCATTACTAATGTTACTGATACCATCTCATGTCATTGCCAAAATAAGTCCGGCTAAATCAATTCGTTTCGAATAGCTACATCACTTCGGCAACCACAAAATTACTACCGCCTATATAAATAAAATCATCGGGTGATGCATCAGCACAAGCCTGCTTATATGCATCATTCACAGTAGAATAGCAATCTCCTTTTAAGTCATATTGCATGGCTGATTTTTGCAAATCAGCTGCCGGTAAAGCTCTCGAAATTGATGCGTTGGTAAAATAGTATTTTGCTTTTTTAGGCATCAATGCCAGTACGGCATTAATATCCTTATCATTCACCATACCGAAGACAATTCTCAGTACAGAGCATTTTTGAGCCAATAATTGTTCTGCAACATAGCGAATTCCACCCTCATTATGAGCAGTATCAATCATAATAGTAGGACTATCTCCTATTTTCTGCCATCTTCCGCATAGACCGGTATTTTCCACAACTTTAGCAAAACCTTCTTTAATATTATCGTCAGTAATATCGAATTGTAATTTTAAAACTTCTAAGGCTGCTCGTATTGTTTTCTTATTTTTTTCTTGACAAAAGCCTTTTAATTCAAAATCTATTGGGGGATATTCAAAATCTTCAGCATATACAACAGGAGAACCTTTTTGATCATATATAGGCCGCAAATCAACCGGAGCCTCACCTACTACAACCGGCACCTTAGGTTTTATAATACCTGCCTTTTCGCCCGCAATAGACTCAATAGTATTACCTAATTGCTTTATGTGATCAAAACTGATGTTTGTAATAATGCTTAAAATAGGCGTTATAATATTTGTACTATCCAAACGACCACCTAAACCAACTTCAATAACAGCTACATCAACATTATTATCTTTGAAATAACAAAACGCCATCATTGTAGTAAATTCAAAAAATGAAGGTTTTTGTGATTCTATAAGATTCATGGCACGTTCTGTAAAATCAACTACATAATCGTGAGATATTTGAGTTCCGTTGATGCGTATTCTTTCCGAAAAATCTTTTAGATGTGGTGATGTATATAATCCAACTTTATATCCGGCTGCTTGTAACACTGATGCTATGGTATGTGAAACCGATCCTTTACCATTTGTACCTGCTACATGTATGGTAGGATATGCTTTATGAGGATGTCCGTATTGTTCATCTAAGAACTTCACATTATCTAATCCTTCTTTGTACGCACCGGCTCCTATTTTTTGAAACATAGGAGTTTTTTCGTACAAGTAATTTAAAACGTCTTGATATTCCATTATTGAAAAATAATTTGCTTACAAATGTACTTATTCTATTATTTTATTAGTAAATTTACGTCGAAAACTTTAATCAAAATCGCTATGGGAGCTAAAAAAAACTTTGTGCTGGATACCAATGTTATTCTTCACGATTATAAATGTATCTACAACTTTCAAGAAAACGACATTTATTTACCAATTGTTGTTTTAGAAGAATTAGACAAATTCAAAAAAGGTAACGAAGAAATCAATTACAATGCACGTCAATTTTCTCGCGAATTAGATCAAATATCTGATAATGATTTCTTTAAAAAAGGAGCAAGTCTTGGTGAGGGTTTAGGGAAATTATTCATTGTAATGTCACAAGCACCTTCAGAAACCCTTAAGCAGGCATTCATTGAAAAAACTTCAGATCATCGAATTCTTGCAGTTACTGACAACTTGCAGACAAGTGACAAAAAAACAAAAACTATCTTAGTAACAAAAGATATAAACTTACGCATGAAGGCTCGTGCGCTTAATTTACTATCTGAAGACTATTTTAACGACAAAATAAGCAGCAAAGATATATTTGAAAAAGATCAAGAGATATTTGAAAATATTGACAGTGCTTTGATTGATAGAATGTATAGCACTGCTGCCGGAGTGCCTATCGACTCATTCGAATTTAAAAAGGATATTGTACCTAATCAATATTTTGTACTAAAAAGTGATCGTAATACAATTATGGCTAGGTACGATCCAAATATTGAGTCTGTAGTTAAAGTACGCAAAGAACGCTCATTCGGTATTGAACCTCGAAATTCGGAGCAATCATTTGCTATGAATGCACTACTTGACGACAATATTAAACTTGTATGTATTACAGGTAAAGCCGGTACAGGAAAGACTTTACTTGCATTAGCTGCCGCACTCGAGAAATCACATGATTACAAGCAGATTTTACTTGCCAGACCTATTGTAGCTTTGGCAAATAAAGATATCGGATTTTTACCTGGAACCGAAAAGGATAAGATAGCACCTTATATGCAACCATTGTTCGATAATTTGAACGTTATTAAGCATCAGTTTTCGAACGAAAGTCGCGAAGTTAATTCAATTAGCGAAATGCAACAATCGGGTCAACTTGTAATTGAAGCATTAGCCTTTATCAGAGGACGAAGTTTGTCGGATGCTTATATAATTGTAGATGAAGCTCAAAATTTAACACCTCACGAAATAAAAACAATTATTACACGTGCAGGCGAAAATACAAAGGTTGTTTTTACGGGTGATGTTCAACAAATTGATCAACCTTACTTGGATATGTTGTCGAATGGATTGGTATATACCATCGATAAAATGAAAGGTCAAAACATTTTTGCACATGTCAATTTAATAAAAGGAGAAAGAAGTTATTTATCCGAATTAGCTAGTAATTTATTGTAAATACGATATTTATATTTACATTTACAGCGTGTATTTTTAAACGAAAATTATGCAGAAAAGGATACTGTTGTTAATTATAATATGCCTGTCGGCTTGTCCGATAGGCATATATGCTTTTCCACAAATAACAGATAGTGCAAAAGTATCCATACTATATTGTTCTCCGGGCGAAGAGATATATGAACTATTCGGACACACAGGGCTTCGCGTATGTGATTCATCTAAAAATATAGACATCGTTTTCAATTATGGTCTTTTCGATTTTAATCAAAAAGACTTCATTATGCGCTTTGTTCGCGGTAAAACAGATTATCAAGTAGGTGTCAATATGTATAATGATTTTATATACATGTATGAATCTCGTGGATCGGGTATTAACGAATGTGTATTAGATCTTTCACCTGAAGAAAAGAAGGAAATCATTGATTATTTATTATGGAATATAAAGCCTGAAAATTGTGTATACAGATATAACTTCATTTTTAATAATTGTGCTACAAAAATTAGAGATATAATTGAGCAATCTGTTCATGGCAAAATCATATACCCTTCTATTACAGAATCTATTAGCTTCAGAGAAGCCATTATGCAATACACAAAAAATGCAGCATGGTCTCAATTCGGATTTGACATTTGCTTAGGAATGGGTATGGACAGAATGGCTACAGAACGAGAACTTATGTTCTTACCTGAGAATTTAAATCTCACATACGCAGAATCAACTGTAGTTGATAGCACATATAATGTTAAAAACATAGTATCATCAAACGAGCAAATTATTCCTATTTTACGAGAAGAAGGCAAACAATGGTTTACTCCTACTCTATGCGGCTACATCTTATTAGCTTTAATAATAGCATTATCTGTTTTTGGATATATCAATCATAAATCATTTAAAGTATTTGATATAACAATATTTACTATAAATGGATTATTCGGATGTGTTATTCTATTCTTAATATTGTTTTCACAGCATCCATTTACGAATGACAATTATAATATTATTTGGTTAAATCCTTTGGCATTCTTCCCGCTGCTGACATTGATTTTCAAAAGTCTAAAAAAATTCAAAGTGATTTATTATGGTTTTGTGAGTATAGTCCTTACATTTTTTTTAGTTTCAATGCCGTTAATACCGCAATTTTTTAATGATGCTGTAGTACCATTTACACTTATCTATCTTGTAAGATCTGCATCACATCCACTATATTGGGGATATCACAGAAACACAAAAAAAGGTCAGAATAATTAATTCCGACCTTTTTTTATAATAGAAGTGTTTTTATTTATACAAGAGAAATAAATACTTCTTTTCCTTCTTCCTTAATGGAAATTTTTCCTTCGCGTAACAACCAACCGAATGAAGCATATAAATCTTTATCTGCCAATTTTGTTACTTTTTTCAAGTTTTTTACTTCTAGAGCACCTTCTGCTCCGTTTAATGCTTGCCATACTAGACCAGCGTTTGTTCCTACATTTTGCATTTTACTAAATATTTAATAGTGAATTGACTATGCTTGTTACATGCGGCAAAAGTAACAATTATATTATAATATATGTTTTTAAAACATATGTTTTAAACTTCTTTAACATAAAAATCGGCACTTTCTTTTTAAATGAAATTTCTTTGTAACATTCGATTTTTATTGTACTTTTGCAGGCGTTCAAGCCTCTTTAGCTCAGTTGGTAGAGCAACGCATTCGTAATGCGTAGGTCGAGGGTTCGAGTCCCTTTAGAGGCTCAAAAAATGTTATAATCTGTTGTGTGAAAGACAAATAAGACTACGGCTAAGCACAATTAAGACTAAACCCAAAAATACTGAACTTATTGCTAATGCAATAAAGACGTATGATGCTCCTGCATTCGAAGCAAATGTTGCTAAAAATCCTGCCAAAAGGTTAGCTATTGAACTACTTGCTAACCAAACACCCATCATTAAAGATGATAATTTAAGTGGAGACAATTTTGTAACCATAGACAAACCTATTGGTGACAAACACAATTCGCCGACTGTGTGCATAAAATAAGCACCGATCAGAAACCAAACATTTGCTTTTACATGCGTTGAACTAACATCTCCACCACGCTGAACAATAGCCATTAACAAAATCATAAAACCAAGTCCCAAAAGAATCAAGCCATATCCCATCTTAACCGGTACCGATGGCTCTTTTCCTCGTCTTGATAAAAATCCCCACAACATAGATAGCAAAGGAGCTAATATTATGATAAACAACGGATTAACTGCTTGAAACCATTCTGTAGGTACCAATTTATCAAAAACCACACGATCAATATATTTGTCGGCATACAAAGTCATTGAACTACCTGCTTGTTCATAACCTGCAAAGAATGCCACTGCAAATAATGTCAAAACAACAATAACCCAAGTTCTATCTTTCTCTTCGAGTGTAAGTTTTGAATCAATATCGGTATCAATATTTTTCTTTGCAGACGGAAGTTTACCGGCATCACCAAGCAATTTTTCACCTCCAAGTAAATACATTACAAAACCTATTAACAAGCCTAAACCTGAAATCAAAAAACCATACCTGTAATCATACACAACTGCAACATAACCTGTTAAAAGAGGAGCTAAAAATGCACCAAGATTGATACCCATGTAAAATATTGTAAACGCTGAATCACGGCGCGAATCGCCTTGTGGATACAAACTGCCTAACAATACAGAAATATTAGGTTTAAAGAAGCCATTACCAATTATTAGAAAGATCAAGCCGATATACAAACATCCTGTATTTTGACCGGAAGCCAAGGTAAATTGACCTAGCATCATTACTATCGACCCTATTATTATGGATTTTCTCTGACCTATGTAATTATCAGCTATCCATCCACCTATCAATGGCGAGAAATATACTAAACCGGTAAATATACCGTATAGCATCGTTGCTGAGCCATCCGAAAATCCTAACCCACCATCTATAAAGCTTTTAGTTAAATACAGCACTAATAATGCACGCATGCCATAATAACTAAAACGTTCCCACATTTCAGTAAAAAACAATAGATATAATCCTTTGGGATGCTTCATACAGTTTATCTATTCTACGTACAAAACCAGACCTTTTAGATATTCTCCTTCCGGATGATAAATATTAACGGGATGATCAGCCGGTTGAGTCAACTGATGTAAGATTCTAACTTTTCGACCACTCATGGCTGCTGCAGAAAAAACAGCTAATCGAAATTGTTCTTTAGTAACAACCTGCGAACACGAGAATGTAAATAGGATTCCACCGGACTTAATCTTCTCAAATGCCTTTAAATTTAGACGTTTATATCCTTGTAAAGCATTGTGCAAGGCTGCTCTGTGCTTAGCAAATGCAGGAGGATCAAGAATAATCAAATCGTAGTCATCTTTTTTAATATCATCAAGATACTTAAATGCATCAAGTGCAAATTCTTTATGTCGACTATCGTCCTTAAAATTATTTATAAGATTCTTTTCCGTTAAAGCTATCGCCTTAGCAGAACTATCAACCGAATAAACTGCTGATGCCTCACCACGCATGGCATAGCAAGAAAAGCCTCCTGTGTAACAAAACATATTCAACACCTTTCTTCCTTTTGCATAATGCTCAAGCAATGCCCTGTTTTCACGCTGATCAATAAAAAAGCCTGTTTTTTGACCTTTTTCCCAATCTATTAAAAAGTGTAAGCCATTCTCATAAGCCTCTGCACCATCTTCAGCACCAATTAAGTATCCATCTTCTGCTCCTGTATCTGCTTTATATGGTAAAGTAGTTTCTGATTTATAGAATACATTTTTAATTTTACCTTTAGATATAGCAACAATACATTCTGCTAATTCTTGTCTGACTAAATGCATACCAACCGAATGAGCTTGCAAAACTGCAGTTGATCCATAAAAGTCTACAATTAATCCGGGTAAGAAATCGCCCTCTCCATGTACCAAACGAAATGTATTATGTTTTTCTGTATAATCAAGTCCCAATGCCTTACGAGCATTGTATGCAGTTTCCAAACGTTTTTTCCAAAAAGTCTTGTCTATATTTTCTTTTTCAAAAGATAAAATACGTACAGCTATACTTCCTATTTGATAATGTCCTATTGCCAAATATTGTTTTGATGCATCATATACCTCTACTAACTCGCCTTCATTAATATTATCATCTTGTTTGGCTATTGCACCTGAAAACACCCAAGGATGAAAACGTAGTAATGATGATTCTTTGCCTTTTTTTAAATAAATTCTTTTATAACTCATCTTTGATTTTATTATATATATCTACACAGGCCCATGCATCAATGGCAGCATACATTTGTTGTTTTTCTGTTAAATATGGAGCTTCCCAATTCGTTAGACGTTGTGATTTGGATATTTTCTTCTCAAATAAAATACCATACATTTTTTGCAAACTCAAATCCTCGATTCCAACATTCTTAATTACAGATTGTAAATCTATAAAGCCTTGTGGAACCATCTTCATTCGCTTTGCCATAGAGCGATAATCATCACGCAAAGATAAGCCCACTTTTAATATATTCTTATTCGATATTATACGAGCCAAGGACAATGGAATACCAATAATATTAACTCGAAACAGCCAACAAGTATCACCTGCCGACAATTGTATTAATGCTACTTTATTAGTAACACCCCTCGCAAAGGTAGGTTTTGTTTCCGTATCAAATCCTAGAATTTTACACTTTTCCAAATACTCGCAAGCTTTATCTGACTTCTCTAAGGTATCTACAATAATAATATTCCTTGATTCATATACCAATTGCGGCAATGCATTAAGTTCTTCCTTAGTAATTGTCGATTGATATGTTGTTGTCATCGTTTTCGTCATTTTGAGGATTATACCTTATTTCGTGTATGTGTTTTAATGCATTTAAGAGTTGCTTGCCCCAGTATGTTTCAAAATTTTCAATGCAAGAATATAAGGCATCGTTTGATACGGCTTGATTTCCTTCTTTATAATTAAGTGTGAAATTCTTGATATCTTGATATATATCTGTCAAATTTTCAGATATGGATGCAGCTGATTCTCCATCATAATACGCATCATTAGCGGCAACTAAACGCGATACAGATTGTTTTATTGCTTCATAATCAGATTCTGTTACAAACACCTGAATATCATCATCACCAACCGGAATAGGTTTCTCTAACATAGCCGTTTTCATATACAACAACGGCAATAATTTTTGCATTACTTCGATAAATACTTGAGATTGCTTTTCGTCCGAATGTTCCATAAAAGCGCAATACTCAACACCTACTGTTACAAATTCAACAATATTTTTAGTATATAAATTCATAATATGTATGATATATTAACCTGATACTTGCTTAACTATTAAAATCACTTTGACCTATTCTCAATAAAAAATCGTATTTTTGCAGAATTATTAATACACAAATGAAAAATTCCATTAACGATAACGATTTGCTAAAAATGCTGATAGATGAATCAACCCGAAGGGAAGCTTTTTCTATCCTCGTAAATAAATACAAACAACGTCTGTATTGGCATATCAGAAAAATGGTGATTGTTCATGAAGATGCTGATGATATATTACAAAATACATTCATTAAAGCATGGACAAACATCGATAAATTCAGAGGCGAAGCCAATATTTTAACATGGTTATATCGCATCGCCACGAATGAAACCATGGATTTCTTCAATTCCGCTCATTCAAAACATTCAAATAATACCGTTAATTTGGATGATGCACCTGCATTACAAATAGAAAACGATGTCTATTTTGACGGAGACGAAGCACAAAAAAAATTACAAAGAGCAATATTATCACTTCCTAATAAGCAAAGACTTGTATTTAATATGCGCTATTACGATGAAATGCCTTACGCAGAGATGTCTGAAATATTAGGCACGTCTGAAGGAGCATTAAAAGCATCTTATCACCATGCAGTAAAAAAAATCGAAGATTTTGTTACTGCTGCAAATTAAACCTTTCAAAAAATCAATCGTCAAAGTTACAAAAAAATGGAAGAACATAGCAATATATTAGAAAAGTTAGGAAAGGAAAATCATTTTCGCGTTCCTGAAAATTATTTTGAAGATTTCTCTGCAAAAATGGAAAAAAGATTAGACGAAATGTCTGTTCAAAATACCCAAGCAAAGGATCAACCAAAAGTTACATTGCAAAGCAATATTTGGATTCGCATACGCCCTATTCTGTATGTAGCAGCAATGATTATTTTTTTATACGGTATAACTTACGTTATTATACAACCTAAGGTAAAAGAAGCTCAAATGCAAGAGATGCAAGCATCAACCGAAGAAATGGACGATTTACAGCAATACTTATACGATGATCTTGATACCGAAGATATGTATGAAATGCTTTCTATGAACAATTAAACATTACTAAAATGAAAAGGGATTTAATTTTATTGTTTACACTTTTATTGAGTTTAAACATATTTGCAAAAACTGATACTAATGAACAAAATAATAGACCTAAACGTTTAATGGTTGAAGAAGAATTAGAGTTTTATAAATCAAAAGAAATTCTTTCTAATACCGAATTCGATAAGTTTGCTGTTGTATATAAAGAATTTAGCCAAGAGAAACAGGCTATTAGAAAAGAGAATAGACTTTTGAAAAAAGAAGCTAAAACAGCTGAAATCAGCGAAGAAAATGCAACTAAAATTTTAAATGCTCTTGCTGACAACAAAATTAGAATAGCACAAATAAACAAAGAGTATCAAGATAAGATTTTAAAAATCATTCCTGCTACAAAATATCTAAAGATTCAGCAAGCAAGAGACGAATATAAACGCGAAATGTGGAAAAAAATTAAAGAGCAAAAAGCTAAGAGCAACAAACAGCAACACTAACAATAGTTTTTTACAAACATTTATTTATTAATTGATTATCCTTGTACAATAATGTGCAAGGATATTTTTTTGTTTTTAATGCGTTTTTATCATAAAAAAATTTGCACAATCCAAATTATCAGCATACCTTTGCAGCGCTTTTAAGGAAAGAAGATTCGCTAGCTCAGCTGGTAGAGCACAACACTTTTAATGTTGGGGTCTTGGGTTCGAGCCCCAAGCGGATCACAAAAGCTAAAGTCAGCAAATCAAATAGTTTTGCTGACTTTTTTGTTTTAAATAATATAGCATTGAAACTCATTAGCAACCCAGCTAAGTTTTATTCCTTTTTAAATTGTGCCCTACCCGTTGGAAAACCTAACAATCGAATATTGAGAGTAAAAAATGAATAACAAATAAATTGTATATTCGAATTCTAATCATTCTAATATCAAATAACTATGGAAAAAATAAATTCGTATTTTGATGGTGGGTTACTTTAACTAATAGCTTGGCAATTGCTTGGTGCATTAGTAACGATTTTAACTATTGGCATTTGTTTTCCATGGTCAATATAGTAGAAGCTGTTATTTCTTACTGGGTCAGCAAGTTTCTGGCTTTTTGAAATGATAATTTACACTTTTTATTGATATATAGTAATATTTTTACTGATAGTGTATAAATAGGATTTCGCATCATCGTGTTCGACTATATTTAAATATACGCTTTCGCTATTAGCAATTCATATTTTAGCATAATGATACCGAGGTTGTGAATTGCTTTCAAAAATAGTGCAATCCGAGAGCAAATGAGCTTGCTCGATTTGCCGAGAAGCAGCCTATT
>MWBK01000055.1 GCA_002069025.1 Bacteroidetes bacterium ADurb.Bin302
GTGTAATTTGTCTATTGAGATGGGAGCACGTGGCGGTATGGTAGCTCCTGACGAAACTACTATCTCATATATCAAAGGTCGTGAATTTGCTCCTAAAGGAGAAGATTGGAATAAAGCAATATCATATTGGAAAACATTATATTCTGATTCTGATGCAGTTTTTGATAAAGAAATCAATTTTGATGCACAAGATATTGAGCCAATGATTACTTATGGTACTAATCCGGGAATGGGAATGAGTATTAATTCATCGATTCCTTCGATAGATTCAATACCGGAAGCAGGACGTGAGTCTTTTACAAAATCCATAGAGTATATGGGCTTTAAATCAGGCGAGAAACTTAACGGGAAACCAATTGATTATGTATTTATTGGAAGTTGTACAAACGGACGAATTGAAGATTTCCGTTTATTTACATCATACATAAAAGGTAAACGCAAGGCTGATAATGTTGTAGCTTGGTTAGTACCCGGATCCTGGATGGTAGCAAAACAAATAAAAGATGAAGGTTTGGATAAAATCTTAAAGGATGCAGGTTTTGAATTACGTCAACCCGGATGTTCAGCTTGTTTAGCTATGAATGATGATAAAGTTCCTGAAGGGAAATATGCGGTTTCAACGAGCAATAGAAACTTTGAAGGACGTCAAGGACCGGGTTCAAGAACTATATTAGCAGGACCACTTGTTGCGGCAGCAGCTGCAATTACCGGTAAAATAACTGATCCAAGAGAAAAATAATAATATAAAAATAGATATGGAAAAATTAATAAAGCTAAGCTCTAGATGTGTTCCATTACCATTAGAGAATATAGACACAGATCAAATCATACCTGCTCGATTTTTAAAAGCAACATCAAAAGAAGGTTTTGGTGATAATTTATTTCGCGATTGGAGATACGATAAGCAGAATAATCCGATTTCATCGTTTGTTTTAAATGACAAAACGTATAGTGGACAGATTTTGGTTGCAGGTAAGAATTTCGGATCAGGATCAAGTCGCGAACATGCTGCATGGGCTATTGCCGGATATGGTTTTAGAGTTGTGGTATCAAGTTTCTTTGCAGATATATTCAAAAATAATGCAATGAATAATGGAGTTTTACCGGTTGTTGTTTCTGATACTTTTTTGAATAATATATTCAGTGCCGTAAAATCAGATCCGCAAACAAAACTAACAATTGATCTTGAGAATCAAGTTATAATTAATGAATCGAATGGTGAAATCGAGCATTTTTCTATAAATCCATACAAAAAGGAGTGCTTTATTAATGGTTTTGATGATATTGATTATTTGTTGAATCATCGAACAAACATAGAGCATTACGAAAAGGAACACAAAATATATTAGTGAAACACTGAATAAAATGATAAGCATACTCGATACAACTCTTCGTGATGGTGAGCAAACATCAGGAGTCTCGTTTGCGGCTCAAGAAAAATTAAGCATAGCACGTCTACTGCTGGAAGATTTGCGCGTAGATCGCATAGAAATAGCGTCAGCGCGTGTTTCTGCAGGCGAATATGATACAGCTCGCAAAATTATGCGTTGGGCAGAATCTAAAGGATTTTCCGATAGAGTAGAAGTGCTTGGTTTTGTTGATGGGAAGGATTCCTTAGAATGGATTCGCGATGCAGGAGGTAAGGTTATGAACTTGCTGTGTAAAGGATCAATGAAACATTGTACAATGCAGTTAGGAAAAACACCGGAAGAACATTTGAAAGACATTATTAATGTCCTTAATGACGCCGATGAAATGGGCATATCTGTAAATGTTTATTTAGAAGACTGGAGTAATGGAATTCAAAACAGCCCGGATTATGTATATATGTTAGTTGATGAATTGAGAGGACATAATATTAAGCATTTCATGCTTCCTGATACATTAGGAATTCTTAATCCTACTCAAGTAAGCGATTATTGTACATTGATGCTGAATCGTTATCCTGAATTGTCTTTTGATTTTCATCCTCATAACGATTACGATTTAGCTGTAGCAAATGTATATGCGGCAGTTAAAGCAGGAATTCAATGTGTTCACGTAACTGTCAATGGATTAGGCGAAAGGGCAGGAAATGCACCTATGTCTAGTGTATTAGCTGTTATTCATGATCAATTACATTTGCAAACTAATATAAACGAGCGTGAAATAAATAGGGTAAGTAAAATTATAGAAACTTATTCGGGTATTAGAATTCCCAATAATAAGCCTATAATTGGTGAAAATGTATTTACTCAAGTAGCAGGAGTTCATGCTGATGGAGATGCCAAAAATAAATTATACTATAACGATTTATTACCTGAGAGATTTGGTCGTACAAGAGAATATGCATTAGGTAAGACATCAGGTAAAGCAAACATCAGAAAAAATCTTGAGTCTTTGGGCATTGATTTGGATGAAGAATCAATGAAAAAAGTAACATCACGTATTATTGAGTTAGGAGATAAGAAACAGCAGGTAACCCCTGAAGATCTTCCTTATATTGTTTCTGATATACTTAAGAACGAAGATTTGGAAGAAAAAGTCAAAGTAAATAACTATTCTTTATCTTTGACACGAGGTTTGAAACCGGTTGCCAATGTTTCTGTTGAGATTGATGGAAAAGTACATCAAGAATCTGCATCCGGAGATGGACAATATGATGCATTTATGAAGGCATTGTGGAGTATATACGATAAGCTTGGTAAACAGCATCCTATTTTGTCTGACTATGCTGTTACAATTCCTCCGGGAGGTCATACAGATGCCTTTGTACAAGCCATAATTACATGGAATATGAATGGTAAAATATTTAAAACACATGGTTTAGATGCAGACCAAACAGAGGCTGCTATTAAAGCTACAATAAAAATGTTGAATATTATTGAGAAATATCAGTAAACAGATTCTTCTTAACTAAAACGAAAAAATATGAAAAGACTAACTATTGCTTTGGTTGCGCATGATCAACGTAAAGTTGATATGGTAGAGTGGGCAGAGTATAATGTTGATTTGCTAAAGCAACATAAATTAGTTTGCACAGGAACAACCGGTTATTTGATACAAAAAGCACTTGAATCTAAAGGAGCTGTTGTTGATATAACACGTATGCATTCAGGTCCATTAGGAGGAGATGCAGAGGTGGCAGCTATGGTTGTAAGACATGAAATAGATTTAGCAATATTCTTGATTGATGACTTAAATCCACAACCTCACGAGGCTGATATTCAAATGTTATTGCGTCAGTGTAGAGTTCATAACGTACCTATTGCATGTAATAGATATAGTGCAGATTTAATGATAACAAGTAGTTTGTGGGATGATCAAGATTATCAACCATCAATTCCTAAATATATATCATTCGATCGCGAAGAATTTGATAAGAAACATTCAAAATAATTAACAATGAATTTTAAAATAGCTGTATTGCCGGGTGACGGCATAGGTCCTGAAATATCTGTTCAGGGTGTTAATGTAATGACTGCAGTATGTAAAAAGTTTGGACATAATGTAAGTTATGAGTATGGAATATGTGGTGCTGATGCAATAGATAAAGTAGGAGATCCTTTTCCGGCAGAAACTTTAAATATTTGTAAGAATGCTGATGCTGTTTTATTTTCGGCAGTAGGTGATCCTAAATTTGACAATAATCCATCTGCAAAAGTGCGTCCCGAACAAGGTTTATTGGCTATGCGTAAGCAATTAGGACTTTTTGCAAATATTCGTCCGGTGCAAACATTTAAGTGTCTTATACACCATTCTCCATTAAAACCTGAATTAGTAGAAGGTGCAGATTTTATTTGTATTAGAGAATTGACAGGAGGTATGTATTTTGGAGAGAAGTATCAAGATAATGATAAAGCATATGATACTAATCTTTATACACGTCCTGAAATAGAACGTATTTTGAAAGTAGGCTTTGAATATGCAATGAAACGTCAAAAACATCTGACAGTAGTTGATAAAGCTAATGTATTGGCATCTAGCCGTTTATGGCGACAAATTGCTCAAGAAATGGAACCATTATATCCTGAAGTTAAAGTAGATTATATGTATGTTGACAATGCTGCAATGCGTATGATTTTATCTCCAACTTTTTTTGATGTAATGGTTACAGAAAATACTTTCGGAGATATATTAACAGACGAAGGTTCTGTTATTTCCGGTTCAATGGGATTGCTGCCATCTGCATCCACAGGTGAAAGTACTCCTGTCTTTGAACCTATACATGGATCATGGCCGCAGGCTAAAGGTTTAAATATTGCAAATCCTTTGGCGCAAATATTGTCAGTAGCTATGTTATTTGAATATTTTGATTTAAAAGAAGAAGGTAAATTGATTCGTAAAGCAGTTGATTGTAGTTTGGAATCTAATATTAGGACTCCTGAAATTCAAATTGAATCATATCCAAAATATGGGACAAAAGAAGTAGGCGAGTGGATTGTAAATTATATCAACAAGCAATAGCATTAAAAAATAGCCTTGGTTTATTTACCAAGGCTATTTAGTATTTCTAATGCTTTTTCAGCGTCTTTTTCGTATATATGTAATTTGATACCTCCAATTGGAGCAAACATGGTAAAGGGTTGCGCCATATTATCTCCACTTATAAAACAATCAATTCCGGCATCTTCTATTACACTTTTTTCGTAATGTGCTAATGCTAAATTATCGTAATTTTTAATGACTATTGTCCTATCGGCATCGCTCATATTTATTCTTTAAAAAGGAATGATTTGAAATCTTCGAAATCTTTACTCAAATATATACTTTGTTTTGTTCCCTTCATGAATTCTTGCAATTTTGCAGGAATTTGAATTTGAGTTCCTAGTATATTTTCAACCGTATCTTTAAATTTTGCAGGATGAGCAGTTTCTAAGAAAACACCCGTTTCATCCGGGTTTTTCATATCTTTTAAAGCCTGATAACCACATGCTCCGTGAGGATCTAAAATATATGTATTAACTGCAAAGCATTTACGCATTGTATCAGCTATTTGTGTGTCGTTATAGCTAACACCGCTTATATCTTTACAGATTGATTCGTGCGAATGTTCGTATAAATCCAAAACTCTTGCAAAATTGCTAGGATCGCCAACATCCATGGCATTTGCTAGAGTTGCTATAGAAGGGCGTGGAGTATAAATTCCGGTTAAAAGATACTGTAAGAAGATATCATTTCTATTATTTGCAGCAATAAAACGTTTAATAGGTAATCCCATACGTTTAGCAAATAATCCGGCTGTAATATTTCCGAAATTTCCACTAGGAACACATACAACCATATTATCAGCCTTACCTAGCTTTTTTAGTTGTGAATATGCATAAAAATAATAAAATGCTTGTGGCAAGAAGCGAGCAACATTGATAGAGTTAGCAGATGTCAATTTCATTTTTGCATTCAAGTCAGCATCCATAAAAGCTGACTTAACCAAACTTTGACAATCGTCAAAAGTACCATCAATTTCGAGTGCGGTAATATTTTGTCCTAATGTAGTAAATTGGCTCTCCTGAATTTTACTAACTTTCCCTTTCGGATATAGAACATATACATGTATGCCTTTAACTCCTAAAAATCCGTTAGCAACTGCACTACCGGTGTCTCCTGATGTGGCTACAAGTACATTTATTTTTTTATTTTCGCCTGCTTTTTGAATAAAATATCCAAGTAAACGCGACATGAATCTAGCGCCAACATCTTTAAATGCTAATGTAGGTCCATGGAACAATTCTAAGCTATATATCGAATCTTCAACCTTAACTAATGGTACATCGAAGTTTAATGTATCATAGACTATTTTCTTTAGAGATTCAGCATCAACATCTTCGCCGAAAAATGCGTCTGCAACATTATATGCAATTTCTTTAAAAGACATTTTATCAATATTCTGATAAAATGATGCAGGCAGCACTTTGATATTGTTGGGCATAAACAAACCTTTATCTTCAGCTAAACCCTTTACAACAGCGTTTTCAAGATCTACACAATTGACTAATTTATTTGTGCTGTAATATTTCATGAGTTTTGTTTTTTGAATAATGTTTCGATAAATTCAGTTCCTTTTAATAATCCGTAGCTTCCTTTTTGTGCAGAAAATTCGTCATAATTTTCAACTGCATCTGCAATCCCGTTAGGTCTGTAAATAATAAACGGAACAGGAGCATTAGTATGAGTACGAATAGCACAAGGTGTAGGGTGATCGGGTAAAACTGCAATTGTCACAGGTTCATTCCATTTCGATACTTCTTCGTAAATAGGACGTACAATGCGATTATCTAAATATTCAATTGTTTTTATCTTTAAATCGACGTCTCCCTCATGTCCCGCTTCGTCGCTGGCTTCTATATGTAGAAATACAAAATCATGCGTTTTAAGTGCATCAATAGCAGCTTGTGCCTTACCTTCATAGTTTGTATTATACAAACCGGTTGCACCTTCTACATCAATTGATTTTAAGCCTGCGTAAATTCCTATGCCTTTAATCAAATCAACAGCCGATATTACCGCGCCACTTTTTATTCCAAATGACTCCATCATAGTTTTCATTTGGGGTTTGTATCCTGCAGACCACACCCATATACTATTTGCAGGGTCTTTACCCATTTCAATACGTTTCAAGTTTACAGGATGCTTTGCCAACAATTCCTGAGACTTTAATGTCAACTCATTAAGTTTACGTGCAGTGTCCTCTGCTTCAGGCACTAATGCCTTAACCATAACATCAGCAAATGGAGTACCGGGAACATCATGAGGTGGTGTACATGAAATCCTTTTATCTCCACCTTTCATAATAAGCAAATGCCTGTATGAAATCCCATTGTGGAATGTAAACGTATCATCACCCAATTCTTTTTGCAAGTAATCAATTAACTCTTTAGCTTCTTCATTGCTAATGTGTCCTGCAGAATGATTCTTGATTTTTTTATTTTCAATGCAAATAATATTGCAACGCATAGCCATTTCACCGGGTAAAACAGCAACACCCATACTAGCTGCTTCTAATGCGCCTCTACCTTCAAAGCATTTGGCTACATCGTAACCTAAAACTTCCAAGTTGGCTATTTCACTGCCAGGTTTAAAACCATCAGGAACAGTTGCTAACATTCCGGAACTTCCCTTTTTTGCTAAAAGGTCTATATATGGCTTCCGGGCTTTTTGTAGTGGTGTTTTATTTTCTAAAATATCTATTGGCTCATCAGCCATTCCATCTCCTAAAATGATAATGTATTTCATATCTGTTCATTTATCATTGAAATAACGGGGTAGTGCCTCTTCTATTCTTTTTACAGTTTCATCAATTGGTTGCAGACTTTCTGCTCCTGCTGCATTTAAATGACCGCCACCTCCAAATATTTCGGCAGCAACTTTATTTGCCGGAAAATCGCCTTGCGAACGAAACGATAGCTTAACACGATCGTGATCTTGTCTTATAAATATTGAAAAATAGACGCTATCAATTGATAATGGCATATTTACAAAACCTTCAGTATCTCCTGTTTGATAATCATATTTTTCAAGATCAGATTTATCCAAAGCAACTATTGCAGTATGATATTCAGGGTATATTTTCATTTTTTCTGCTAATACATAACCCATTAAACGCATTCTGTTTTCAGAATAATTATTATATAAGTGTCTGTATAGCGAATCTTTATCAACACCTTTCCTTAATAGTTCAGCGAAAATAGTATATATTTCGGGGCTATTAGAATTAAATGCTAATCCACCTGTGTCAGTCAGCATACCCGCACAAATACATTCTGCCGTTTCATTTGTCATTTCCGAAAAATATCCCATTCGACATATTAATCTGAAGATAAGTTCGCTTGTGGATGCAATTTCAGAATGTGAAATCGTTATATCTGCAAATTCTATAAAATCAGGATGATGATCAATCATGATTTTTTTTGCATTACTTCCCGCAATATGTGTATTTAGTTTTCCAATTCTCTTCAAATTATTGAAATCTAAACAAAAAACAAGATCACATTGTTTAATAGTTTCAATCACTTGTGTTTCATTACCTTCATAGACTAGAATTTCAGAACTGCTTGGCAAAATATCTAAATATTTTGGAAAAGAGTCAGGAACAATAACCGTTGTTTCTTTCTCTTGTGAAAATAAAAAATGATACAAAGCAAGTGACGATCCAATTGCATCGCCATCCGGACTTTTATGTGTTACGATAGCAATTTTAGCGGCCTTGTTGATCGATTTTAAAACTGAAATAATCTTCTCTTCAGGAATAATTTTTGTAATCATATTTATGCAGTCTAAACTTCAGCAAAAGTAGTGAAAAGTTTGCATAAATCAACTATGATTCCGTTGGTCAGGAAAATAATTATTATACATAAATTAGAACAAACATAGCAAAATCGCCTTTTTGTAAGCATCATATAAGTGCTTAGAATTAAACCGAATATTGCATATACTTGCCACAATTCAATTTCAATATTTATACTGGCATACGGAAAATTGCAAATATAACTGATGCCATCTTGCATGTATTCAGCTATGTAATTAATTACAGTTTTGATAAAACCTGATATTATTGGAATAAAACTAGTAAAGAATAAGCATATAGATAAATAGATAAGCAATGTAGAACATGGTATAGCGATATAATTGCTTAATAAAAAATATGTTGGAAATTGATGAAAATAGTATAATGAAATAGGAAATGTACCTAATTGAGCTGCAATTGATACACTGGTTAAAGACCATATATTATCAAGTATTTTGTTTTTTAGTGGGATTAACTTATATATCTTTTTGTGAAATATTAGAATTGATAAAACAGCGCAATAACTTAATTGAAATCCAATATCATATAGATACATAGGCTCGTATAGCAGCATTAAAAATGCCGAAAAAAAAACCGCATTGTAAGTTGCGGATTTTTTTTGAAAAATATATGCTCCTGAGATTAGACTCAGCATTGCTGCCGAACGTACTACAGACGGTGGTAATCCGCACAGAAATGCATATATCCAAATGCATAATATTATACAAATGTGTTTAAAAATAGTGCCAATCTTGTTCTTTCCTAAAAAACTGAATATGAACGAAAAGGCTATATATATTATACCTATATGTAATCCGCTAACAGAAAGTACATGAGAGCTACCTGATTTGGCGAAGTCTTGCTTTATTTCGCTGTTTAAAGATGATGTGTCGCCAAAAGTTAAAGCTGAAATTAAACCGAAATTATTTGGATTTATAAAGTCCTTAAATACTCCAAGTAAAGCTTTACTTGCTTTATTGGCTTTATTTTTTAGAGAAAACTTTGTGTTGATTTTCATAAGATACCACTGCGTAGATGTTACATATGCAGTTGCATAAATTCCTTTGTTATTGAAAAAAGATAAATCAGTTTCCTTTAGTCTTACATGAGTTATTATCTTATCTCCTTCTGATAAATTTAAAGCATTGCTGTCTTTTTGTAAAAAAAGTACAGATTTGTAGCTATTTATGGCTTTGTTTTGTAAATCAACAGTTATTAGTACGCTTCTTGGTTTTTCTGTTGGCGTTTCAATAATTGTTGCAATAAATGTTTGTTCTTCCGGAACGCTTTGAATTGCCTCTTTATGCAAAATGCATACAAGATTGCCTATACCAACAAAAACTAGGACAAATGCCATACCATGCATCCATCTAAATTTATATTCGTCTTTATTAAATACGAATCGTTTTAGTGTATATAAAACGATTGCAATAATAAAAGAAAAAAAACTTATCCCAATAATGTTAAAGTATATTCCGACTATGATACCTATAATCAGAGCAATAACAATTCGAGAAAAAGGATTTTGATGTAAGAATAAGATGGGAGAATTCATTTATGTTATAGTGCTTTTAATTGTTTGATAGTTTCTATTGGATCTTCCGATTTAAATATGAAATTTCCTGCTACCAAAGCATCGGCACCACATTCTTTTAACTTTTTACCTGTATCTAAATTAACACCACCATCAATCTCAATAATTGTATTAGTATTCTTTTTAAGAATCAGTTCCTTAAGAGCTTGAGTTTTCTTTAAAGTATTTGGAATGAATGCTTGACCACCATATCCGGGATTTACAGACATTAATAGGACCATATCCAAGTCGCCAATAACATCTTCAAGCAGAGATACGGGGGTATGAGGGTTTAATGTTACAGCAGCCTTAGCTCCGGTAGCTTTTATTTTTTGTATTGTTCTATGTAAATGCGTACAAGCTTCGTAATGTACGTTAATTATTGAAGCACCAAATTTTGCAAATTCGTTTATAAATTTATCCGGCTCAACAATCATTAAATGAACATCCATAGGTTTCTCACATTTGTCTTTTATGGATTGTAATATAGGAAAACCGAAGGAAATATTCGGCACAAATACGCCATCCATGATATCTAGGTGTAACCAATCTGCATCACTACGATTAATCATGCGTATATCTGATTCCAAGTTAGAGAAATCAGCAGATAATAAAGAAGGTGCGATAATGTTCATAGTTTTTTTTGCAAAGATAATTAATTTATTCCTTTAATCTTTGCTATTTTAATTACCACCTTTTGATGTTTGAGCTTGGTAACATGCTGCAAAAACCAACAATTTGTTTATTGTGCTTTGTTTTGGCTCTAAAAGAGCTTCTTTTGTGTTTGTTTTATTACCTTGATATGGTAAATAAATAGGAGTAAATAATTTCATAGGCATTATTGATATTTATATAAAGAACGTCAACACTTTAATATTATTGTATGCTTTTCATGTTTTTTTGAGAAAAAATAAAATAAAATGAATGATACAAAAAGAGAGCGCCGGATTAACTTGTAATCTGACGCTCTTAACAACAAATTGATTATTGTTTTATAGTGAAAATGATAGATTTTTTTCTTGTGCAGTTTTGCGCATATTGAGTAGGGCGTAGCGCATACGTCCGAGTGATGTATTAATACTTACTCCGCTCTTTTCAGAGATTTCTTTAAAACTCATATTTTTAAAAAAACGCATTATTATAATTTCGCGTTGTAATTTTGGAAGAGTTTCAATTAAAGCATGTATTTCTTTAATTGTTTGATTTTTAATGAAATTATCCTCGATATTCTTGTCAGACAGACTAGCATTATTAAACAAGCTGTAGTCTTCATTATCAGCCAAAACAGTATTACTACTCTTAATAAGGCGCAAATGATCTATTACCAAATTATGAGCAATTCGCATAACCCAGAATCTAAACTTGCCATTTTCCGTATAATTGTCTTGACGAATACAAGTAATAACTTTGATAAAAGTTTCTTGGAAGATATCATCGCTTATGTCGTGATCTTTGACATAAGAGTAGATATGGGTGTAAATGAGATTTTTGTAACGAAGTAGCAAAAACTCGAAAGCTCTATTATTACCCGATGCATACAATTTTACTAATTGTTCATCGGACATTTTTTCTAGTTTGTCCATAACTTTACCGATAAAGGTTTATCTATTAAGTAAAGTGTCTGACTATAGGCTTTCGGTTTATTTGTTATAATTATTAAGCAAAGTAAAAAAATAATTCAGAATTGGCAAAATAAACCTATTCTTTTAACAGCAAAACCTATTATATTTTATCTTAAATGTTAAAAAATAGGCAAATAAATCATATTTACTTGCCTATTTCAATGTCTATATTTTAAAATGTATTATTCAAACATTTTATCGATAAGTTCTTTGTATTTTTCAATTGCATGGTTACGCTTAACTTTTAGCGTAGGAGTTAATAAACCATTTTGTATGGTCCACTCATCAGCAACCAATTCAAATCTCTTAATCTTCTCTGTTTCACCAAAGAAACTATTGTATTTGTTGATTTCTTCTTTGAAACGGCTTTTTATTTTTGGATCTTTAATGATTTCTTCATTGTTTGTGTATAGCACTTTGTGTAGACGGCACCATGATTTCAAAAATGCAAAATCAGGAACAATTAGAGCTGCCGCAAATTTTTGATTTTCACCTACAACCATTACGCAATCAAAAAATGGAGATTGCGAGAATTTTTCTTCAATTATAAATGGATTAATGTATTTACCCATTGATGTTTTAAAAATACTCTTCAATCTGCCGGTTATAATTAATAGTCCGTGCTCGTTAAAACGACCTGTATCGCCTGTATGTAACCATCCGTCTTTATCAATCATTTCTGCAGTTAATTCAGGAGCTTTATAGTAGCCTTTCATAACATTGTGTCCGCGGCATTGTATTTCGTTGGTTTCCTTGTCAATACGAACTTCAACACCTTTTAATGGTAAGCCTACAGTACCTGCAGCACGACAATATTTACCACGAGTACTAACAGCTATTACAGGAGATGTTTCTGTCAAACCATATCCCTCAAATACAGGCATTCCTATTGCTGAGAAAAATGCAGCAATACGTGGTTGAATTGCAGCACCACCTGAAACTACAATGTCAAAATTTCCACCAATAGCTTCTCTCCATTTGCTGTATATAAGTTTATCTGCTATACGCCATTGACTTTCATAAAAAGCACTGCGATTATCTATTTTATATTCGAATGCAAGATTTAAAGCCCAAAAATAAATTTGTCTTTTACCGAATGGTAATTTTTTGCCTGCAGAATATATCTTGTCGTAAATTTTTTCGAGTAAACGAGGTACACAGGTCATCATGGTAGGATTTACTTCCTTTATATTCTCGGCAATTGTACCTATACTTTCAGCATAGTAAATAGACATCCCTAAATATTGATACATGTATACCATCATTTTTTCGTATGCGTGGCATAATGGTAAGAAACTGAATGCTTTATCACTCCATTTAGCAGGAGTGTCTTTCACTCCCATTACTTGCATTACTATGTTGTTATGTGAAAGCATAACACCTTTTGGCATACCTGTTGTACCTGATGTATATATCATACAAGCGACATCCTCAGGTAGTATTGTGCCTTTAATCATTTCAATTTGTTCAAGATTAAGGTTACTTTTCCCTAAATCAATTAATTGAGCAAAATATTGATGTCTGCCGCGGTCAATAAATGTGTAAATACCTTTTAGTGTTGGAACTGTTGGTAAAATACTTTCTATTTTACGTAATAAATCTTCGCCTTCCGAAAATACGTATTTTATTTCGGCATGATTTAAAATATAATTATAGTCAGATGCACTGATAGTTGGATATATAGGCACAGGTATTGCACCTATTTGCATGATTCCCATATCCAATATATTGTATTCAGGACGATTAGAACTGATAATTGCTATTTTATCACCCTTTTTTACACCAAGTTTTAATAAGCCTGCACTTACATAGTTGGCTTGATTAATGTAATCGTCCAAACTATATTTTTTCCATTCGCCATTTCTTTTGTATGCTAATGCAACATCTTGATTTGGTTTAATTTCTTTGTAATGTGACAGAAGATCAAATAGTCTGGTTACTTCCATGTTTATAAAATTTTAGGATTATTTACGCAAAGCTTCAGAACCGCCTACAATATCAATAAGTTCAGTTGTGATAACTTCTTGTCTTGCTCTGTTGTATAATTGTTTAATAGTGCCAATCATTTTTTCCGCATTTTCTGATGCAATTTGCATTGCTGTTGTTCTTGCTCCATGCTCGGCTGTTGAAGAATCGAGTATGGTTGCGTATAAGCGCATACGAACAACAATTGGTACTAAGTCATTAATAAATGTGTTTCTGTCAGGTTCAACAAAGTACAAAGTATTGGTATTTGTATTTTTGTCAGTTTGTGTTGACAAAGGTAAGAAAATTTCTCTACTAGGTATTTGAACTCCTGCGTTCTTATAATGATTATAAAGTAACTCAACACGATCAATTTTTCCGGATAAGAACAAATCGGCTAATTTAATAGCTATGTCAGATGACAATTCGTAATTGGGCTTGTCTGCTGCATGTAAAAAATCAGTACAGATTTCCACATTCAAGCGTTTTGCATAATCAGCTATTTTTTTGCCGATAGGGTATACCACAATATCTATTCCTTTGTTTTTATACTCAGATAAAGCCTCATTCAACAAACGAGCTGTATTTGTGTTGAACGTTCCACATAGTCCTGTGTTAGATGAAATAGCTACTAGTGCAACTTTCTTGATTTCTCTTGATTGTGCTAATGGTATATTTAATTCTTCTTTTTCGATAGAACCAATATATTGAGCTAATACTTCAGTAAGTTTGTCTTTATACGGCAGAAATTGTAAGGTCATATCTTCAGTTTTACGCAATTTCGCAGCAGATACCATTTTCATGGCTGATGTGATTTTACGTGTTGATGATACCGAATTGATACGTGCCCTTATTTCCTTTAGTGATGCCATATCTATTATTTAAATTGTTCTGCCAAACTTAATGCTTCTTGTTTTAATATTGCTTTCATCTCATCGTCAATGATACCTTTTTTGAGTTGTTCCATAATATCTTTTTTATGTTTTACGGACAATAACTCCAAGAAACTCTTCTCAAAATCGGCAACTTTATTTTCCGGAACGTTTCTAAGCAAACCATTTGTTCCGCAGAAGATGATTGCAACTTGTTCTTCTACCGATAGTGGCGAATACTGATGTTGTTTAAGTATTTCAACATTCTTCGCACCTTTATCAAGGACTGTTTGTGTTGCAGCATCAATTTCAGCACCAAATTTCGAAAAAGCTTCCAATTCACGGAATTGAGCTTGATCAAGTTTAAGTGTACCCGCAACTTTCTTCATTGATTTAATCTGTGCATTACCACCAACACGCGATACTGATATACCTACGTTAATTGCAGGACGAATACCTGCATTAAACAAGTTTGATTCAAGGAATATCTGGCCATCAGTAATAGAAATTACGTTTGTCGGGATATATGCAGAAACGTCGCCGGCTTGTGTTTCAATAATTGGTAAAGCTGTAATAGAACCGCCTCCCTTAACAATATCTTTAATAGATTCAGGTATATCATTCATTCTGCGAGCTACATTATCATTATTGATAATTTTAGCAGCACGTTCCAGTAGACGTGAATGTAGGTAGAAAATATCACCCGGATATGCTTCACGGCCCGGTGGACGACGCAAAATCAATGACACTTCACGATATGCTACAGCTTGTTTTGACAAGTCATCATATATGATTAAAACATTTCTACCGGTATCTCTGAAATATTCGGCAATTGCAACGCCCGCATAAGGAGCATAAAATTGCATTGCAGCAGGGTCGGAGGCTGTTGCTGATACAATAATTGTATAAGCCATTGCATCATACTTTTCTAGTGTTTGCACTAGATTAGCTATTGTAGAACCTTTTTGTCCTATGCCTACATAAATACAATAAATAGGATTACCATCTTTGTAATTTTGTTTTTGATTAATGATGGTATCAATTGCAATTGCAGTTTTTCCTGTTTGTCTATCACCAATAATAAGTTCGCGTTGACCACGACCTATTGGAATCATAGCATCAATAGCCTTTAAACCGGTTTGTAATGGTTCATTTACCGGCTGACGAAAAATAACTCCCGGAGCTTTTCTCTCCAAAGGCATTTCGTATGATTTTCCTACGATATCTCCTTTACCATCAATTGGTTGGCCCAAAGTATTAATAACACGTCCAAGCATACCTTCTGATGCCATGATTGATGCTATTCGTTTTGTACGTTTTACGGTAAAGCCTTCTTTTATATCTTGTGTTGCGCCCAATAAAACAACACCCACATTGTCTTCTTCCAAATTTTGAACGATGCCCATTGTGCCGTTTTCAAATTCAACCAACTCGTTGGCTTGTACTTGATTAAGCCCAAATATTCTGGCAACACCGTCGCTTACTTGAAGCACTCTTCCTATTTCTTCGAAAGTGAGTTTGTTTTTAAACCCTTCGAGTTCCATTTGTAGAACACTCGATATTTCGCTTGGTTTAATGTCCGGCATATTTGTAAAGTTTTGATAATTGTCCTTTTATACTGGCATCCATTCGATTATCCTCAATATCTAAGATAAAACCACCGATGATGCTAGAGTCGGTTTTTGTACGTAATTCTACGGTAGCATTACGCAACTTTGAAATATATGAAGTTATTGCACTTGCTGTTTCTTTTGGTATTTCAACCGCAGTTGTAACCGTACTCAGAACAATACGTTTTTCTTCATGATACAAACGTTCGTACATAAGTCCGATAAATGGCATATAATCTTCACGTTTTTTCTGAATAATGAATTTTATAAACAATAAAGTTTCCGCATTTGCATCTTTACCAACTGCTGTAGTTAAAAGTTTCATTTTATCTTCATCAGTTATAGTAGGACTGCTAATAGCATGTTTTAGCTCCGGAAAATCAGAAAAAGCTTTGTTCAACAGGCAAATATCAATATATACCTTGTCTTCAGAATGCTTTTCTTTGGCACTATATAGTAATGCTCTTGCATATCGTGTGGATATTTTACCGTTGTTCATGGTTTAAGAGGCTTTTATATCATCAGCAGATTCTTTTAACAAGCGATTAATATACTGACTTTGAGCTTGTTTGTCTTCTAATTCCTTTTTAAGAATTTTTTCTGCAATACTAATTGTTAAACCTGCAATTTCTTTTCTGATTTCTAATATGGCATGTTCTTTGTCTAAACGTATTCTATCATGTGCATTTTCGATAATTTTTTCGGCTTCAATTTTAGCTTGTTCTTTTGCTTCAGCAACCATTTTATCGTTTAATGCCTTTGTTTCTTTTACCATACGAAGTTGTTCTGCTTGTGCATCGGCAATAATTTGTTTACCTTTTTGCTCCAAGCCGGACAATGTTTGTATCGCTTCGTTGGCTTTTACCAAAGAATCAGAAATATATTCCTGACGTTGTTGTATAGATTTAAGTATGCTTGGCCATGCAAATTTTGCTAATACAAAAAATACAATGGAGAAAGCTAACAACATCCATATTACTAAACCGGATTCTGGAAGGAATAAATTCATGTTATGGTTTTTTTATGTGTCGAGAATTTTAAACTCTCGACACATGATTTTTATTACTGCAATAAATTATAATACGATTGCTAACAAGCATACGATGATAGCAAGGAATGTAGCACCTTCAATCAAGGCTGCTGCAACGATCATGCTAGAACGAATGTCGCCTGCTGCTTCCGGTTGACGAGAAATTGCTTCCATTGCAGTACTACCAATACGACCGATACCAAGACCTGCACCAATAATTGCTATAGCAGCTCCCAAACAGGCACCTAATTTTGCTAAAGATGCGCCGGCTACGGCGGCTTGAAGAATAATAGATAACATAACTTTAGTTTTAAAAAAGTGAATACTTTATTATTAATTTTACTAATCATTTTTTTTGTTTACTTGAGCCACAGACAAAATTTCTTCTTTTTTTGTTTTATGGTGTGGTTCAACTTGGGCCAATCCTATAAATATGGCAGATAACAGAGTAAATACATAAGCTTGAATAAATGCAACCAATAACTCAAGACAATACATAAATACGGAGAATAACACTGAAATAACGACTGTTGCATATCCCATTGCAGCACCCATAACTGCAGAAAATAAGAATATTAAAGTAGTTAAAACCAGAATAATCATGTGTCCTGCGAAAATATTTGCAAACAAACGTACCATCAATGCAAAGGGTTTAGTTAGAGTAGATATTATTTCTATCATTTGCATCAATGGAATAGGGGCTTTAAGCATAAGCGGAACGTCCGGCCATAATATTTCTTTCCAATATTCTTTTGTTCCGAAAATATTTGTAATAAAAAACGTGAACATTGCTAATATCAAAGTAACAGATATATTTCCTGTTAGGTTTGCTCCGAATGGGAATATTGGTATCAATCCCATTAAATTATTAATCAGGATAAAGAAAAATATTGTTAGTAGATATGGTGAATATTTCAGATATTTTTTGCCTACAGATGGCTTTATTACATCATCTTCAATGTACATAATAACCATTTCTAATAGATTTTGCTTCTTGTTAGGCACATTAAGTGGACGTTTCTTATACGAAAGCGCCATCGGTACGAAAATAACAATCAGCAAGAAACAAGAAAAAAGTAGGGCAAATACATTTTTTGTAATTGATAAATCGAATGGTCTTACAATCTCTCCTTTCGAATTTGTTTCAACAATTTTTCCGTCGTAGGAGCCTCCTTTTTGAATAAAAAATCCATTATATGCTTCTCCTTCAGTTACTTTGGTTGATAAAAAAGAAAACCATCCACGTTCTTTACTATAAACTATAACGGGAAGAGGAATTGCTATAGGGTGCTCATGTATTTCAGTTATATGGTATTCGTATGCATCACCTATATGTCCAAAGAGGATGCTTGATACATCAAGGCTTTTTGCACTGTCTTTTTCAGTTTTAATACTATCAGATTGTATTGACTCTGAAGCGTATGTGACAGAGCAAGAAAAACTCAATATCAGGATGCATACTAATATGTTATATAGTTTTTTCATGCAAGATACATTATCTAACTTTATGTTTTGAATAATTTAATCCTATCCATGTTTCTAATGCCAAGAAAACAAAATAGGCTACAAAAAATCTAATATATAAACCGATATCGCTTTTGTTGATTACAAAATAAACCAATCCTAATATTATGATTGATACAAGCAATTTCAAACTTTTGAAAATCATAAACCAAGACATGGTTTTTTTCTCCATGCTTACAAACTTGCAATATATAAATTCTGCGGATATAAAGAACAATGGAACAATCAAATAATCAAGGCTATAATTACACTTAAGAACCAATTGATGTATAATTGTCATTATAAGTTCTAATACAACAGCAGAAATTGCTACAATATAATAATAACGTTTCATCATGCAACTTCAACACATATTGTAACAATATTGTCGTGAATTTCTACAAAACCACTTTTTATTTCAAATAACACTTTTTCTGATTCAGCTTTAGCTTGAACAGAAATAGTTCCTTTATCCAGAATAGATACAATTGGAGCATGATTTTCCAATGCAGTAAATGAACCATTTTTACCCGGCACTGTAATTGCAACAGCTTTACCAGAGTATAATGTTTTATTTGGAGCTACTATGGATACGTTCATAATTTTTAATTATTACTTTCGAATAATAATTTTTCACCCTTAGTAATAGCTTCATCTATATTACCAACTAAATTGAATGCAGCTTCAGGATATTTGTCAGTTTCACCATCCATAATCATATTAAAGCCACGTATTGTTTCTTCAATTGGAACCATAACACCTTTTAGTCCTGTAAATTGCTCTGCAACGTGGAATGGCTGTGATAAAAATCTTTGTACACGTCTTGCTCTGTGTACTGCAATTTTATCTGATTCAGATAATTCTTCCATACCTAAGATTGCAATAATATCTTGCAATTCCTTATAGCGTTGAAGCAACTCGATAACGCGTAAAGCTGTTTTATAGTGTTTTTCGCCTACTATATTAGGATCTAGGATACGAGATGTTGAGTCTAGCGGATCAACAGCAGGGTAGATACCTAATTCTGAAATTTTACGGCTAAGTACTGTCGTAGCATCCAAGTGACTGAATGTGGTAGCAGGAGCAGGGTCTGTTAAGTCATCAGCAGGTACATAAATAGCTTGAACTGATGTAATTGATCCATTTTTAGTTGATGTGATACGCTCTTGCATTCTTCCCATTTCTGTGGCAAGGGTAGGTTGGTATCCAACAGCCGAAGGCATACGTCCTAGTAAAGCAGAAACTTCCGAACCTGCTTGTGTAAACCTGAATATATTATCAATAAAAAACAGAATATCATTTCCTTTACCATCTTTTGCATTGGCATCACGGAAAGATTCTGCAACAGTAAGTCCAGACAAGGCTACAGATGCACGTGCGCCTGGAGGTTCATTCATCTGTCCGAACACCAAGGTGATTTTTGACTCTTCAAGTGCTTTTGGATCAACCTTTGTTAAATCCCAATCACCTGCTTCCATGCTCTTTTTAAACTCTTCACCATAATTTATTACGTTAGATTCCAACATCTCACGTAACAAATCATTACCTTCACGTGTACGTTCACCAACGCCGGCAAATACCGAATATCCACCATATCCTTTGGCAATATTATTAATCAATTCCATGATTAATACAGTTTTACCAACACCGGCACCACCAAACAAACCGATTTTACCACCTTTTAAATAAGGTTCAAGTAAGTCAATAACCTTAATACCTGTGTATAAGATTTCTTTAGATGTAGCTAAGTCTTCAAATTTAGGTGGCTCACGATGAATAGGGTATTCATTTGAACGGTCAATGGAACCAATACCGTCAATGGCATCACCTGTAACGTTTAGCAAACGACCTTTAATCTGATTGCCGATAGGCATTGAGATAGGTGCGCCCGTTGGAGTTACTTCCATTCCGCGTACCAAGCCATCTGTAGAATCCATAGCAATTGCACGAACTGAGTTCTCGCCGATATGCTGTTGGCACTCTAAGATTAGTTTTAAACCATTTGATCTTGTTATTTGAAGAGCATCATGAATTTTTGGTAGATTATCTCCTCCTTCTTCAAAATACACGTCCACAACCGGACCTATAATTTGTGTGATTGAGCCATTGATTTGAGCCATAGTTACTTTCTAAATATAGCTTGCTTCCACAAGCTGTTTTTAACGGCTTCAAAGTTATCTTTTTTTTTCTTAAAACAAGAATTTACTTGCGTTTTTTTTTGAACAGCCCATAAAATGCTGATATTTTTAATATAAAGATGATATAATTATAACAAATTAAAATATCGATAATGGCTTTTATTTAATACCCGGAAAGGAATCGACTATTTTAACTGTAATGTCGGGGAATGAATTGACAAGCTGTACTTTTATTGTTGGGAAAGAATCTACAATTTTTACTTTGCCGCATTCATCAGCAAAAGAATCTACAATTGTTACTTTAATGTCAGCAAAAGAATCTACAATTTTAACCTTGATGTCGGGGAATGATTCCACAATTTTAACTTTGCCATACAGCGGAAAAGTCTTTCCGTCTTTTGTGATTGTGCAATTGTCCTTATCGATGCTAACTTTAGCAAATATTGAAATAGGGAGGCATAATAGCAATATGAGTAGCAGTTTTTTCATATAAAATTGATTTGCAACAAGACAAAATAATAACTGAATATAAAGGTATCAAAAAAAATCAATTTATGAAGTAAAATTAAATTTGTTGATTTACTTGGTAATTATCTAAAGACTTCGCTTTTTGCTATTTTTTTTATCATAAAATATGATTTACTTTGTACTATGTCATAAGTTGACAAAACTACAATGTTAATTTGCAAAAACAAAGGGAGAGAGATACAAGCATGCTTTTGAAAATATATTTGAGAACTGAATGATTTTATAACGATTAGGTAACATTTTTAATATCAATTACTATGAAAGACAAATTAAAGGATCTTTTATTCCTGAAAGCCCTATTGGCATCAAACAAAGAGTTAGTGGAGATGAAGAACAAAGTCCGCAAGCAGTTCGGAGAACCGACAATAGAAGAGGAGATAGCAATCTTGGAGAAAGAACTCAAGGAGGAAGGGAAGTAGGGGTTAAGGGTGAGTGGTTATGGGTTATGGGTGAAGGGTGAAGGGTGAAGGGCGTGTAATGTTTAATGTGTAATGTGTAGGGGCGAATTGCATTCGCCCTTCAAATTCACAATGCGATAAATTTCAACATTGGATTATACACGATTACACAATTCCACGATTACACACTACACGATTACACGATTACACGATTACACACTAATATATTTTGTCACCTTGAGATAAATACGTAGTTTTGTATCACAAATACGCAATATATCATGTTTTCTATTAGAAAATCAGCAATAATATTAAGTTTTTTAGCGATTATAATATCGGTAAATGCTCAAACATATACCTCATTAAATAATGAGGATTTTGCAAAGCAACTTAAGAATAAAAAACTG
>MWBK01000056.1 GCA_002069025.1 Bacteroidetes bacterium ADurb.Bin302
ATTTAAGCTGTCAATATCTATGTTTTTATCCACCTTTTTTAAGAATCTTCGGGTAGTTCTAATATCTTCTACAATAAAATGTTTGATACGTCTTATTATATCTGCGTTAGCTGTAGGGAACACGGTGTTTAACTCGCATTCACCAAGCGTATTAGGTATTAAATATAGTATTCCGGACATTGTTTTTTGTTGTTGAATAGACAAAGATAGTGCAAAATACGATATTCACTTTCAACTAAATAAATTATCTTTGCGACTTATGCAAGTACCTCAAGATTTCATACTGCAAATGCAGGATATTCTGAAAGATGAAACACCTGATTTTTTATCGACTTTAGATGAAAAAAGTCCTGTAAGTGTGCGTCTTAATAATAAATTAAAATTAAATCCCGATTACCTTAAAGTTGAACATTGCAAAAATGCTTTTTATTTACCCCAAAGGCCACAATTTACTCTTGATCCTTGGTTACATGCCGGAGTTTATTATGTGCAAGAGGCATCGTCAATGTATCTCGAAAAAATTGTTGAAAAGTATGTCAAATCGGATGTTAATATTCTTGATTTATGTGCTGCACCGGGTGGTAAATCTACTCATTTGTCGTCTTTAATAAGCCCCAATAGTCTGTTGGTTAGCAACGAGATAATGCCTAAAAGAGCATTCGTTTTGGCTGAGAATATGATAAAATGGGGCGATGCCAATACAATTGTATGTAATAATAAACCTAAGGATTTTTCTTTTGCTGATTCGTTTTTTGATGTGATATTGGCAGATGTCCCATGTTCGGGCGAAGGAATGTTTAGAAAAGAACCCAAAGCAATAGAGGATTGGAGTCTGAATAATGTTGCGATGTGCGCTAAACGTCAAAAACAAATTATCAGTGATGTGTGGAATACTCTGAAAGAGAATGGTTTATTGATATATAGTACTTGTACTTTTAATACTCAGGAAGATGAGGATAATGTGAGATGGATTGAATCGGGATTAGGAGCAGAGTGTATGGAGTCGAAGCATTTTTATTTTCATAAGAATAGGGGTGAAGGTTTTTTTATCGCTGCTTTGAGAAAAATATCTAATAATAATAATACCTGTCGTATAAAAGTTCAGAAAACGGAAAAAGCACATGCTTTATTATCTAATCTTACAAATGCTGATGATTTGACAATAATCCGCAGAACTGATAGTGTTGATGCAGTTCCGTATAATAAATTATCGGAGTGTAAATTTTTGTCCGAAAAATTGAACATATTAAAATGCGGTACAAAATTGTGTACGCAGAAAGGGAAAGATGAAATTCCTGATATTCAATTGGCATTATCAAAACATATTGATACATCAAAAGTAAATAAGCTTGATTTAGATTGGTCAACATCAATAAAATACCTAAAAAAAGAGGCATTACGTTTAGATAATGCACCTATCGGATATGTGTTGCTCAGCTTTCGTTCAGTGCCACTTGGCTGGGTTAAGAATATAGGAAATAGATGTAATAATCTGTATCCTAACGAATGGCGAATAAGAATGAATAATATACCTAATGAACAATGCGAATTACCTTTTTAGGAACAGGCACATCTAGTGGTGTTCCACATATCAATTGCGACTGCGAAACCTGTCTTTCGTCTGATCCTAAAGATAAGCGTTTACGTGCATCTGTTATGGTTCAAGAAGGTCATAACAACTTTCTTATAGATTGCGGACCCGACTTTAGACAGCAAATCCTGGCGCATAAATTTCGCAATATTGATGGTGTTATACTAACACACGAACACTTTGATCATGTTGGTGGATTGGATGATTTACGCCCATTTCACGATATACATATTTATGCGGAAAAACGTGTTTGTAACATCGTTAGGTCTAATATGCCATATTGTTTTGATGGTAAAAAATATCCGGGAGTTCCTAAACTTAATTTGGTCGAAATAAACGAGAATCCATTTTGTATTAACGATGTTAAGATTATTCCGATTCGTTTTTACCACGCTGAATTACCTATTTTAGGATATAGAATTGGTAATTTCGCATACCTCACAGATATAAGTAGAATAGAAAAATCGGAAATACAAAAACTAGAGGGTGTTAAAGTTCTTGTAGTTGATGCATTACGTGAAAGACCTCATTTTTCACATTTCTCTTTATCTGAAGCATTGGCTTTTATTGAACTGTTAAAACCATCCAAAGCATATTTGACTCATATTTGTCATCAAATGGGGAAAACCGCAGATGTTCAACCGAAATTGCCTAAAGGTGTGTATTTGGCTTATGATGGCTTAGAAGTAAATGTGGAGTAAAATTAATTGAAAAAGTTTGTGCGTTATAAAAAAGTTTCTTAACTTTGCGGCCTGTAATTTCTAAAAGGTAAGACAAGATGCTTTTAAGCACACCTCAGGAATGTACCTATAAATAATTTTATATCATGTACGCAATTGTAGAGATCGCGGGACAACAATTCAAGGTTGAAAAAGACCAAAAAGTATTTGTTCACCGTTTGAATGAAGAGCGCGGCGCAAAAGTAGAATTTGAAAAAGTTCTTTTGATTGATGCTGACGGAAAAGTAAAGGTTGGTGCTCCTACCGTAGAAGGCGCAAAAGTTTTGGCTGAAGTTGTTTCTCATGTTAAAGGTGATAAAGTCATCGTTTTCAAGAAACGTCGTCGTAAAGGTTACCGTGTAAGAAACGGACACCGTCAATGCTTTACAGAGATTTTAATTAAAGATGTTGTCGCTTAATTTATAGAAAGGAATTAGAAAATGGCACATAAAAAAGGACAGGGTAGTTCACATAATGGTCGTGAGTCAGAAAGCAAACGACTTGGAATTAAGATATTTGGCGGTCAAATTGCTAAAGCAGGCAATATCTTGGTAAGACAACGTGGTACAGTTCATCATCCGGGTGAAAATGTAGGTATCGGTAAAGATCATACATTATTCGCACTTAAAGCCGGTGTTGTTGTATTTAGAAAGAAAAAAGAAGATCGTTCATACGTTTCTATAGAAGAAGTAGCAGAACAAGCATAGTTCTGTTCGTTATAACGATATATCATAATAGAAATGGAGGTACTTATGTATCTCCATTTTTTTGTCATAAAATTACTGTGAGATGTTTGAGCTTATTTATCTGTCTGATAATGCAAAATTCCGTATCTTATTTATTTAAAGTGGTTTCTTTTTTTCATAGAATATATATACCTTTGAGGTCGAATTGTAAAATTTAAATATATGTTGACACTTAAGTACATTACTGATAATACTGATGAGGTAATTGCCCGTTTGGCAAAGAAGCATTTTGATGCCAAAGAATCAATAGGAAAGGTGGTTGAGTTAGATAGCAAACGTAAAAAAACACAAGCACAATTGGATGCATGTTTGTCAGAAATTAACCAATTATCACGTCAAGTAGGTGATTTGTACAAACAAGGTAAAACAGAAGAAGCCAATGCTTTAAAAACTAAAACTGCAGAATTAAAAGAGGCTTCAAAGGATTTTTCTGCATCTATGGATGCAATTGAAACTGAAATTACAGATATTTTGTTGACAGTTCCAAATATACCAAATCCGAATGTCCCGGAAGGCGTAGGTGCTGCGGATAATCTTGTAGAACGCACGGGCGGTGTTATCCCCGAATTGGCAGAAGATGCTCTTCCTCATTGGGATTTGGCAAAGAAATATGATCTTATAGATTTTGAATTAGGCGTTAAGATTTCGGGAGCCGGTTTCCCTGTTTATAAAGGACAGGGTGCAAGACTTCAACGTGCATTGATCAATTTCTTTTTAGATGAGGCTCGTGAAGCAGGATATACAGAAATTATGCCTCCTACGGTTGTAAATGCGGCATCCGGTTACGGAACGGGTCAATTGCCTGATAAAGAAGGTCAAATGTATAATTGCAATTTAGATGATTTGTATTTGATTCCTACGGCAGAAGTACCTGTTACCAATATCTATCGTGATGTTATTCTTACAGAACAATATTTGCCAATCAAGAATTGTGCATACACACAATGTTTTCGTCGTGAGGCCGGTTCTTATGGTAAAGATGTACGTGGATTGAATCGTCTTCACGAATTTTCTAAAGTAGAAATAGTTCGTATTGATACTCCTGAACATTCTTATCAGAGTTTAGAAGAGATGATTGCACATGTTGAGAACTTAGTTAAAAAATTGGAGTTGCCATATCGTATATTACGTCTTTGTGGTGGTGATATGTCATTTACATCTGCAATAACATTCGATTTTGAAGTATTCTCATCTGCGCAAAAGCGTTGGTTGGAAGTTAGCTCTGTATCAAATTTCGAAAGCTACCAAGCAAATCGTTTGAAATGTCGTTATCGTGTAGATAAAAAAACGGCATTATGTCACACATTAAATGGTAGCGCATTGGCATTGCCGCGTATAGTTGCTGCATTGCTGGAAAATAATCAAACACCTGAAGGAATACGTATTCCGAAGGCTCTTGTGCCATATACCGGATTTGATATGATTAAATAAAAAAGCATTATTATGCCGGTAGCCCTATATCCAATGAAATTTAGATCCATCCTCAAACAGGTGTTGTGGGGTGGCTCGAAAATATGTTCTTATAAGAATCTGGATGTGCAAGAATCCAAGGTTGGTGAAAGTTGGGAAATCTCTGATGTAAAGGGTAGCGTTTCTGTGGTTGCAGAAGGACCATTGGCCGGTATGAATATTGATGATTTATTAGAAAAATATCAGGAACTTTTTGTTGGAGAAAAAAATTATCAACGTTTTGGAAATGAATTTCCCTTGTTGGTTAAATTTATTGACGCTGAGCAGGACTTATCTGTGCAAGTTCATCCGAATGATGAGATGGCTCGTAAGAGGCATCAATCTAATGGAAAGACAGAGTGGTGGTATATACTAGACTCTAAGCCAGATGCTTATTTGTATGCAGGATTTAATCAGAACACCAATAAACAGGCATTTTTTAAAAGTTTAAATGATCATTCTGTATGTGAATTATTGAATAAGGAGATGGTACAACCCGGCGATGTGTTTTTTTTGCCGGCAGGTCGAATTCATTCAATATGCAGCGGAATTTTCTTGGCTGAAGTGCAACAAACTTCAAATGTAACTTATCGTGTATGGGATTATAATAGAAAGGATGCTAATGGTAATTTACGTGAATTACATACTGATTTGGCATTGGATTCCCTAGATTATCATCATTATAAACAATACAAAACTTTATATAAAACTCGACTAAATAAACAGATTAAACTGCAAGAATGTTCTTATTTTACAGTTAATCTTGTTGAGGCCGATACCTTTATGTCTTTTGATTACAAGGGTCTAGACTCTTTTATTATATGGATGTGTGTTGAAGGAAGTGCAGTATATGCTTCTTCAAAGAAACACAAGGGACATATTACAAGAGGAGAAACCATATTATTCCCGGCTTGTGACCAACCTGTAGCAGTGATACCTGAAATAGATAGGGTGAAATTTTTGGAAATTTATGTGGAATAATTTGCTTGTTTATTGAAAAAATAGTTATACCTTTGTGCTGCTTTTGCGGGATGTAGCGCAGTCCGGTAGCGCGCCTGGTTTGGGACCAGGTGGTCGCAGGTTCGAATCCTGTCATCCCGACATAAAAAGACTAACTTTTAAGGTTAGTCTTTTTTTATTTTGTTTATTTATCTGCTTTAAAATCACCTACTAATACTTCGCACATAGGTTTTGACCAGTATTTTTGGGCCGTGTTTAGCAGCTCGTTAGGAGTTATAGTTTTTAAAACTTGATTAAATCTGGTATAGTATGAAAAATCCAAATTGTTTGCCAGTAGTCCTATTAAAGTATCTGATATATATAGCGGATGCTCAAATGCGGTACCAATGTTAGTTATATACAGGTTTCTAACAGTTTGTAGCTCCTCATCACTAACAGGATATTGCAGTAAATTATTTATTTCGTCATGTATTGCAGCTACAGTTTCAATTGCAACTTCGTTTTTGGTACGCGTGTTAATAGAAAAATGTGCCTTGTTTAGATATGATGCTATATGTGCAGATATGCCGTATGTGTATCCTTTTTCTTCTCTGATGCTCTGATTAAGTCTGCTGCCAAAGTAGCCTCCCAAAACACATGTTAATATTTGCATGGAGTAGGAGTCAGGATGATTGTTGGGTGCCGACAATTGACCTATTGAAATTCCGGTTTGTAAAGAACCTTCATGGTGTATGCGTATGCACCCTGTTTTTGGAGTTTCGCTTAACCAAGTATGTTCAATTATATTTTTTTTATTCCATGCTTCCGAACCAAATGTTTGCTCAATGTATTTAACAAGCGAATCGTTTACAAAGCCTGATAATACTATTGTACAATTATTTGAGCAGTAATTTTTAGAGTGAAAATCGTTAAGCATATCGCTACTTATCTCGTAGTATGCAAGTTCTTTGTGTGAACTATATGGGTGATTCTTTCCATATATTGATTCGCGCAATTGTTGATTTGAAATCAGATTAACTTTTTGTTGCTCTGTCTTAAACTGTGCGATTCCTTTATCCAATAAGCATTTTAGTCTATCTTCAGGAAATGTCGGATAAAAAATAATTGAGCGTACAATACTTAATAATTTGTTGACGTGCTTTTCTAATGCTATAAGGCTTATTACTGTATGAGAAACATTGGTATTTGTAACTAATATAGCACCATGGAAGTCTATTCGTTCGGCAATGTCGTTGGCTGTATAGTCTTTACTGCCTTCTTTTAACATGGCTGATGTAAATACCGGTACTAAAGGGTTTTCGTGGTCTTGTTTACCCGTTTTTATCACCAAATCGATGCGACAAATTTGTTCTTGTGTGCTTGGAAGTATGTAGCAATCTATACCATTTGAAAATGTAGTTTTGTCGGTTTTAGGAACCGAAATATTATTTTCAAAAATGATATTTGGTTTTTTCGAACGATCTAACATTATAAATCCTCCTCACCAAACCAATCATCATCAAATTCTTCCTTCTCCTTATCGTTGTCGAGGTCAAAATCTATACTCGAGTCAAGTTTATCTTCTTGTGCAATAATCTTCACGTCCATTGATCTGTGAGTCATTGACATAACAATGTCTTTGTCTAATTCGTTCCAAAGTAAGTCCTTTAGAGTGTCTATTCCTTTGCCACTAACGGATGATATAAACACAGTAGGTATGTCAGGAAGGTTTTTAGAGATGGCACATTCCAATTCGTCATCTAATAAATCAGATTTTGTAATGGCTAATACCCGCCCTTTGTCTAATAGTTCAGGATTGTATTGTTCTAATTCATTTATTAGAATATCATACTCTTTGCAAATATCGTCAGTGTCTGCCGGTATCATAAATAGTAATACAGCATTGCGTTCAATATGACGTAAAAATCGCAATCCAATACCCTTGCCCTCATGTGCTCCTTCTATTATACCCGGAATGTCAGCCATGACGAATGACTTATTGTCTCTATATGCCACGATACCCAGGTTTGGTTCTAATGTAGTAAATGCATAATTAGCAATTTTGGGTTTGGCTGCTGAAACGACAGATAATAATGTAGACTTTCCCGCATTAGGAAATCCGACTAAGCCAACGTCAGCTAGAACTTTTAATTCTAAGATTATTGTACGTTCAATTTGTGGTTCTCCCGGTTGTGCAAATCGTGGAGTTTGCATTGTTGATGTTCTGAAGTGCCAATTTCCTTGACCTCC
>MWBK01000057.1 GCA_002069025.1 Bacteroidetes bacterium ADurb.Bin302
AGGAAAATTTGCAATAATCCGATACCACATATCAATATCTTCGCTGTATTTTAAACGTTCATCAAACATTCCGGTATGGTCAAAAATTGATTTTCTAATTACTACAGAAGACGAACAAAACAAATCTGAAATGCGTCCCATCTTTTCCGGCATCTCAAAATAATCTTCCACTATGCCTCTAAAACCTTTTGGTAAACCTGTAGGCAATTCGCGAATCAATTTTCCTTCATATATTTCAGCAAAATTAATGCCCCATAATGCTGCTTGCGGAAAGTCTTCGATTAATTTACTTGCTTCCAATAAAAAATCCTTATCCCAATAATCATCTGCATCTAATAGAGCAATATATTCATATTTTGAATTTTTAATACCTACATTTCGTGCAGAACAAACTCCTCCATTCTCTTTTTGGATTAATCGCACACGCGAATCTTTAATCTGCTTTACAATCTCCGATCCATTATCTGTAGAGCCATCATCTACAATAATCAATTCAAAGTCGGCAAAAGATTGACCTAGAATACTTTGAATGGTATTTGCAATGCTCTTAGCTTTGTTATATAGTGGAATGACAATTGAAAACATACTATTTTGTATTAAGCAAATTCTAATGAATGAAATAACATAACTATTTGATTTTCAAATAAAAATTATCATTTTTTAGACAAGTTCTGATCTATATCTTCTATCAACAGACACGTTCTTTCTTGAGTTCCTACAGCTGATAAATGATAAGGCGTATCAAAAAATAACGAATCTGGTAAAGCATATCGGCTAGGACATGCTCTAAAAGGACAACCCGCTTCGCTTAACTGCTGTTGTAAGGTCTCTACAAATTGCTTGTTTTGATGGAAACTAGACGCTTGATAAGCTGGCGGAAATAAAATCATGGTTGCTTTTTTCTGGCGAACATAATTATCGAAGTCTACTAATAATTTCATAGCTTCCTTATCCACCTCCGTATTCGACAAATCTCCATCCAACGGTACTTTGCCAGATATACGCTGGTCATACATAGTAACATCTCCAAATTGATTTAAGGCTTCTTTTGAATAAGGTGTATTCTCTACATATTTCATATCTTTCGATATAAGTGCATCCATAAACGTTTGTGGAATAAATTTAAATAAATAAATCCATTGAAACAAAGAAAGAAATTTAAATCCTTCAGTATATGTAGATGAAAGAATGCGCAAAGTTGTAGATTCGCCATAAAAAAGATTATCCTTATATTGCTGATATTCTGGTATCACAATCACAACATCACCCTCTTTAATATATTCTTTAAATAGTTCTATTTGTAAGCGCAATCCTAAGCCCGCATGCGTTCCTGTGTTCACAATAGGTTTATTATAATGTAAAAATAACTTTTCTGAATCAATCCCAAAACCGCAACCGGAACCTCCTATAATAAGCATTTTGGGTTCATTTAAATGCTTCAAACGATTAATAGAATAGACCATATTCATTTCATGTGATAATTTGGCATATTGATTTGGGAAAAGTAATAATGTAGGAAACACAAGCACAACAAAACCAAATAATATCAATAAATATATAGCTAGTTTTCGTAAAAATTTGGTCATAATTTAAAATTGAAAGTAAATAAATGAATTCGATTCGTTATGGTAACAAAAATAAAAATAGATAACAACTCCCAATACAAGATACAAAATACGTCGTAACATCGAATTATTAGCAAATAAGGTTGCCAATCCAAACTGTTGTGTTCGTTGTATCCATTCAAATGCAAACATCATAAAAACAGAAAGCACTAAAGGAATGTAATAGACTCTATTTTTCAACCAAGGAACACTTATTATATCTAAACTCATTATACTTGCTAAATAATCAAACGCCTCTGTAATGGTGTCGGCTCTAAAAAACACCCAGCCAATGACTACTAAACCAAATGTCAACACCATTTGACCAAACTCTTTCACACTAGGCAACACACGACCTTCAGCAACCGTGTTCGTATTCTTACGATTCTTATCCAATACAATTAAAGGTAAAAAAAGTAACGCATGAAACGCACCCCAAACCACAAATGTCCAGTTAGCACCATGCCAAAAGCCACTCACCAAAAAGATAATGAACGTGTTACGAATCACTTTGGCTTTTGATACGCGGCTGCCACCCAGCGGAATGTACAAATAATCGCGAAACCAAGTGGTCAACGAAATATGCCAACGACGCCAAAACTCAGCAATATCCCTACTGAAATAAGGAAAGTTGAAGTTGCGCATCAAGTTAAAACCAAACAAACGCGATGTGCCAATAGCAATATCCGAATAACCTGAAAAGTCACCATAAATCTGTAAAGCAAACAACACCGCTGCTAATAACAGCGTGCTACCCGACTGGTCTTGATACGTATCAAATACTTGGTTCACATACACTGCACAATTGTCGGCAATCACAATTTTCTTAAAGAAGCCCCACAACATTTGACGCATACCATCAACAGCTTGTGTGTAATCGAAGGTGCGGGCTTTATAGAACTGAGGCAATAAATTAGTAGCACGTTCAATAGGTCCTGCTACCAATTGTGGAAAAAAGCTCACGTAAGCAAAAAAGGCAACGATATCTTTGGTGGGTTGCAGTTGCTTGCGGTATACATCAATACTATAACTCAACGCTTGGAACGTATAGAAACTAATACCTACTAGCAGTACAATATGCAGCGTGGTGGCTTGCAGATGAATACCTGCTGAAGCAAACGCTTCGACAAAGCTAGCTACAAAAAAGTTGAAATACTTGAAAACGCCTAATATCCCTAAGTTCAAAATGATGTTTGTGCCTGAAACTAGTTTAGCCCAATTGCGCATAGCGGGATTGAGCTCGCTACGCGTGCGGTAGCGTTCTATGAGCACACCACTCAACCAGCTACAAAAGGTGGTAAACGCTATTAACAGCAAAAAACGCCAGTCCCACCAGCCATAAAACAAGTAAGAAACAACTACTACAAAAAAGTTTTGCCACTTCAAGTTACGGTTAAATACAAACCAGTATAATAAAAATACTAGTGGCAAAAATAGAGCAAATTCGAACGAATTAAATAACATAACTATTTGATTTTCATTATGAATTAATTGACACGGTTTCTATTGGGATATTACCAATCATAGCTGCCGCTGTTGAAAAAGAGCTATAATAAGAACCAAGTATCCCTTTTGTTCTTGCTAATGCATACAACTCGACCATTCCCTGTTTTATTCCCTCCTGACTACTGTTATTTAAAACTCCTGTGGGTAATAACACGTGCTTACCAAATTTGTGTTTAAAATATTCTTTCACATCTGCAGCATCAGAAGCTACATAAAAAGTAGTCTGAGCATTATTGTCTAATTCACGTTGCATCCTACTTTCAAATAACTCCAATGGGCTATGTTCGATAGATATTTGATTATCCGTTCGGCGGATATGAACTCCGATCGTATATTCTGTAAAATGTACCGTCTCCAATTCTACTTTATGTTTTAATGCGTCCTGCAAAACAAATA
The DNA here is from genome assembly GCA_002069025.1 of Bacteroidetes bacterium ADurb.Bin302. Next base: position 3,507 of record MWBK01000057.1, read on the forward strand.
GTTGACGTTGAAAATCATACATATTGTCTAAATCAAACGCAGAGAAACTTGATATAAAATGAAATAAATAATCCCGTTTATAGCCTTTTTTAACAGCATCTACCCATTTGAATAACTCCTCATACTCATTGGCATTTAGGACTCTTAAAATATGCATTTTTTCAAGACAGCGTAATACAAAACGACCGAGTATTGATTTGCGGCGTATCTTGTCAAACACATTAACCCAGTTGAAATAAGTATCTTTAACGGTATCCAATGGTTGAAAAACATCAGTAAAAGCAACGTCCACATCCGGATATCTCCACCAATAAATTTTAAATGACTTGTTGTGTTCTTTACAAAATCGATACGCAGAATCTATCGCACGCATACGATTTCCCATACCACCAGCTGGATAAAAAATATACATCTGTTATTTTGAATAAAATTTAACTATATAGTGACAAATATGTATAATATCGTCGTCGGTTAATTGAGTAGCCGATGGCAACCAAACGCCTTTTTCACCTACTAAATTGGCAACAGGATAGACACCATCCAATTGATAAGCCACTTGTTTATTAATAGGTGGATACATGAGACGAGTACCAATGCCATGTTCCTTCAAATAGCGCATGAGATTATCTCTGTCATCGGCAAAAACGTCAATAAACCAAGGCGTTGTACACGTTAAATCTTGGTCAAAAAACGAAATTTCTTTGACCGATGCAAGTTGTGATTGATATAACTTAAGAATTTCCTGTTTACGAGTAACACGTGCTGGAAGTTTTTTCATCTGTTCGTTACCAATAACAGCTTGCATTTCGGTAAACTTAAAGTTAAATCCAATGCTATCATGAATATCGTTACCACCACCGCTACGACCAAAATCCTTCAAACGACGCATACGATAAGCCACCTCATCATCATTGGTAATAACTGCTCCACCCTGACCTGTAGAAATAATTTTAGGGGCAGAGAAAGAGAAACTGCCTACCAAGCCAACGGTTCCTTGGTGTTTGCCATTAGGATAAAAAGAACCAAGCGATTGTGCCGAATCCTCTAATAGAAGTAAACCTTTTTCGTCACATAACTTTTGAAAGGCCTCAATGCCCACTTTGGGATAACGACCATTAGCCAACACCAACATAATGGCTTTGGTTTTAGGTGTAATAGCTTTACGTGCACATTCAATATCCATACACAATGTATCGCGTTCCACATCGACAAATACAGGAACGGCGCCAAACATTTTAACAGAATTAGGCGTGGCAATCATGGTAAAATTAGGCACTAATACTTCGTCACCCGCTTTGATACCTACAGCCATCGCCATCAACGTTAAACTAATGGTGCCATTATTCACTACAATACAATGTTTTGCTCCAGTGTACTCAGCAATACGTTTTTCAAATTCAGCCGTATGCTTAAATTCGGTTAACCAACCACCTTCATCCATGTAACGAGCCATTGCTTCTTTTTCTTCGTTACCAAACCAAGGTTCCATTTGCGGTATTATCTTATTTTCCATCTTTAAATTATAAATTTATATTGTTATATTCCCCATTGAATAATTGCTGCACCATAAGTCCATCCACTTCCTACAGCTGCAAAAAGAATTATATCTCCTTTTTTTAATTTGCCTGAACGATTTACCTCATCAAGAAGAATTGGAATCGTACCACCAGAAGTATTTGCATACCGTTCCATATTATGCATTACCTTTTCAAAAGGTAATCCAATCAATTCAGCCGTTTTTTGTAAAATACGAATACTCGGTTGGTGAGGAATCATTAAATCAATATCTTTAATAGTTAATCCAGTATCTTCTAAAACTTGGTTAATTGCAATAGGAAGTACTTTTGTAGCAGAAGAAAACACAGTTTTGCCGTCCATTTGAAAATATTGTTGGTCCAAATTTGTTCCTGTCAATGGAATTTCCGATCCTCCACCAGGTATTGTAAACCCTAACATTTCTTCCGTTGTATCCGTATAAAGGCGATATGCCAAAAAACCTTCCATTACATCAGTAAAAGTAAGTACAGCAGCACCAGCTCCATCCCCAAAGAATACAGCATCACGACGAGACCAATCCGTAATTTTAGAAAAAGTATCAGCCCCTATAACTAAAACATTATTGTACACGCCAGATGCTATATATTGCGAAGCTACAGACATCCCAAATAAAAAACCGCTACATACCGCAGTAATATCAAATGCAGCGGCATTATTGGCCTGTAATTTATGCTGGACAAAAGTTGCTGTAGAAGGGGCTTTCCTATCTGGTGTAGATGTCGCAACAATAATTAAATCAATATCTTTAATGTCCAGCCCGGCATTTTCAATAGCACGTTTTCCAGCGATTGTAGCTAAATCACTTGTTGCTTGATTAGAAGATGCAATATGCCGTTCTTTGATTCCGACATTTTCATACACCCATTGTGCATTTGTTGGCAAAATGGTTTCTAGATATTCATTAGTAAAAATAGTTTCTGGAGCATAAGATCCAGTACCAATAATTTTAACATTTCTTACCAGTTGTTTCATATTAATTTATATTAGACCGCCATTTATATCAATGGAAGTACCATTAACATAATCAGCCTCAATTAAAAATTTTATTGCCAAATAAATATTTTGAGGATCTCCAAATGTATGACTAGGAATTTGTTTTTTGATTTTTTCCCTAACTATTTCAGGAACATCATTCTGTGTCATACCTATATTAAAATAACCTAAACAAAGGTTATTGATTGTGATACCCTGAGCAGCATTCTCGACTGCCAAACATTTTACTAAACCATTTAACGCCGACTTAGATGCCGCATATGCACTAGTGCCAGCTACACCTTTTTGAGCTAAAACAGATGAACAATTAATGATTCTACCAAAACCATTTTCGTGCATTAATGGCAAAAGTGCATTGATTAAAGCAAATGTACCTATTAAGTTCACATCAATTAATTGCTTCCATTTGTTTACATCAGCTTTTCTTGCAATTGCATTATAATTGATTCCTGCACAATTAATCAGTAC
>MWBK01000058.1 GCA_002069025.1 Bacteroidetes bacterium ADurb.Bin302
TTGAAACAGAAAGAGGTGTTATTATGGATGGTGATAAACCTGAGCATTTACTTGAGGCAATTCCTGTAATGGGTAGTTATTGTGATTTGATAGGAGTTCGTTCATTTGCGGGTTTAGAAAATAAAAAATTTGATTACGAAGAAACAATTTTAAATCAGTTTATCAAATATTCAGGTAGACCTGTATTTAGTATGGAGTCTGCTACTTGTCATCCTTTGCAGGCTTTTGCTGACTTAATTACAATAGAACAATATAAAGAAAATACAAGGCCTAAGGTAGTATTAACCTGGGCTCCTCATCCAAAAGCATTGCCGCAAGCTGTTCCAAACTCTTTTGCTGATTTTATGAATGCGGCTGATGTAGATTTTGTGATTACTCATCCAAAGGGATATGAGTTGGCCGAACAGTTTGTACGTGGAGCAAAAGTAGAATACGATCAACGTAAGGCATTTGAGGGTGCTGATTTTATATATGCAAAAAATTGGTCTGCTTATGCTGATCCTAATTATGGCAAGATAATTAGTAAAGATATGTCATGGACAGTTGATACAGAAAAAATGAATTTGACTAATAATGCATTCTTTATGCATTGCTTGCCTGTTCGTAGAAATATGATTGTAACTGATGATGTTATTGAGAGTCCGCGTTCTTTGGTGATACCTGAGGCCGCAAATCGTGTGGTATCTGCTCAAACTGTAATAAAGAGGATACTAGAATCTTTATAAGTAAATCTCAGTTTACAAATTTGCAACAAATTAAAAAAGGGGTTCACATTTGATGTGAGCCCCTTTTTTCAAATGATAAATACTTTTATGGAATTATTATAATGATGGATATGGATATTACAAATTTACAACAACTGTGTTCCACTTACTCCACAAACCCAAAGCGTCTTTAGCACGCACTGCTATAATATGGGTTCCGGCAGTTTGAAATGCGTGTTTTACACTTGTAAGTGGAGTCGAAATAATGTATGTTCCTTCAGACGCTGCCATTCCTGGATTTGGTGAAATACTATTTGGATTTTCTACCTCGTAACTAGATCTATCATAATCAATTGTTCCGTCAATTAAGTATTCATAAGCTACTATAGTATCTCCGTCAGGATCTGTCGTTTTATCCGATGAAATCATGTATTCCATATCTTTGATAAGATCTAATTTTATGCTTGGAACGGGGGGCTCGTTATCACAAGACAACAAATTTATTACAGCCTCTCCTTTGTCTCCGTAGTAATCGTTAACATAAATTATAATTGTCATTTTTACAATTTTGTCTAGTAATGTTGCTGTTGGCAAATTGTCTTTTAATACTAAACGCCCGGACTCAGGATATAATTCATAGCTTATGTAATCCTGCGTTCCTTGAATGTTTAGTACTGAATAAGTTACTTCGCTCTCACTACCTAAAAAATCATCCTCATAATCAAAATAAACAATCTTTTCTTCTCCGTGCCTTATGATTAAGTCTATACTTTGTAAAGAATCGGAAAAATCGCGTATTCCCTCCGATATACAAATCTTAGGAGCTTCATTTAATGTATGAAACAAATCAACTCGCGACTCGCATGATGTAATACATATAGCGAAACAAAATGCACATAACAATTTTATAAAACGAATAATATTTAATTTTTTCATGACTTACTTTTTGACAATTCTAATAATTTTACCTTCAATATTCAACAAATACCCACCTGATTGCAACCCACTTAAGTCCAATTCTTGATTCTCTCTATCAGAATATCCTGACAGCAATATTCTACCGATTAAATCGACTATTTTATAAGAATAATTTTTCAAATTTGTCTTTACATACAAAACATAATTTTCATCAGACAATATTGTTGGATTAGCAGTAATACATAATTCGCTTGAAGCTTTTAATTTATCGTCTTCGACTTCATTTGCAAAAAATGACATATCATATACAGAATTACTGCTCGAATTACTTACATATATATTTTCAGCTGTTATATTTCCAACGCAGCCTTTTTTATTTGTAGCTGTCAAACGTATTTTGTTCTGACCGGTATTATATAAATAACATATAGGATTCTCAATATAAGAAGTTGTGCCTTTGATTTCGTAACCTCTATAATATTGCAATTCTAATGTCCATACATATTTATCAGCATTCTGTGTTTGATTATTTAATTGAATTCTAGCACCTGGTTGAACAACAAAATACTCATCCGGATATTCTAAGATTTCGCTTTCTACTCCATCGATCGTGATTGAAAAATCGGGAATCATCGAAATAACACTAATTGGAATGTTTACATCTGCAGTTCTGCTACCATTTAATATATTTTCGCGATATACAGATATAATAAAATCATGTGTGCTATTATAAAAAGAGCAAATATTCTGGGTGTTGTCTCCATAAGGCTTAAGTGTAATAGATGGATCGTCTGTTCTCCAATGATAAATAGTATTTTTACTATCTTCCAAATTTTCTGCAATTTCAACATCTACATAAGTTCCGGCACATTTGCCATCGTTTATTACATATATACCGGTTTCATCGATAGGATTTTCTATATACAAAGACAGAATATTACTTGTATCTCTAACTTGTGTTGATAGATCTCCACCAGCTCTTGACATAACAATACGCGCAATATCTATTGGCCGGTCAATTATCAATTTACCTTGAGCTAATGATACACGTGACGCAGAAGCCGTTCCCTTGCCATTGTCGGTATATTCAGAAAGTTTTTGCCAAACGCCACCTTGAACCCTATATATCCATTGATATAAATATGAATAGTTGTTTGTTTTTTCTTCTGGGATTCCATATCCTCCTGAAACAGTAAGACCTGAAATTGCTGGACTATCTTCCCCTGGAGTTACATATATATTAGATTTTTCCATATCAGTAGCCTTGGAAAATGATATTATGTTATCCTCAATTCCATTAAAATATTTTATATGTAAGCGCACACTATCAGAGTAGCAATTATTTTGTGATTGCTTTTTTTTGATATAAAATAATGCATCTGCGTTATCATTAGTGTGATTTTTTAATATGGTAGTGTTTTCTTTATCAAACAATTTCCAATCATTTAATGTTATATAATTCGATTTTAATTGTTGAAGTAGATTCTCATTTTCTAATTTTTCTCTATCCGCACACCAATTACGAATATAGGAAACAGAGATGTCATCTATTTTATTTCCGGTTTCTTCGGCAAAATCCCAGTTTCTATCAGAAATATATTTTTCACATTCTGTTTTAGACAACGTACTGAAATCCGTGATATTCAATTTAGGAATTACATATGGAACTACATTTCTGACATAAAATTCAGTTTCATTAATATTTTCATCATTTAAAATTAAATTCACATCTTTATTTCTGAGTGCTAACATTGTTATTATGTTGTTATCTTCGTCTATTGATGTTATTTGAGCATCAGATTCTATTTTGTCTTTCTGTATATTTTCTTGCGGATTAGCATAAATGAATATATCTTTATATAAACGATAATGTCCTATACTAATAACACAACGATAATGTAAAGAATCTCCCAAATATGCAATAGTGTACTTATTTTTACTTGATATAAATATTTCTTTTTCTTTATCTATTTTATATATCGCATACTTTGCAATAGATTTAATTTGATCTATTTCTTCTTGTTGCACCATAGGTGATTTGACCAAATCAAAACTAAATTCCTTTATACTAGGTTGCTCTCCATAACATACATATTGCTTTTCAGGAAACGAACCTATTGAGATGTTTTCATTGTTCAGTGTTGAGTATGGTGAATATGTATAATAATCGTTAGATGCTATCTTAATGTAATACAAATTATTATCACCTCTATAATTATATAAATCATCACGCTGTGCATTAGAAAAAGTACGTAAAACACATATCGGTCTAAAATAAAGTTTATCTCGGTTCTTTAAGATTGTAGACGATAGTAATAAATCTTTATCATCTATTACTATACCAAAATCATAATCTTGTGCAGATTTGATATAAGTTGAAAAAGATGATTTAGAGTTTAAGATCTGCCAATTATGAGTATCTGTAGAAATCTCCCACAAATATTCAGGTGCATAAATGCTCGATGAATAGGAGCCAAAATCTACGTCCTTCCCGCGCAGAATTATTAAATCTTCCTCTGTAATTAATATGCTGTCTTCTACAGAAACAACCGGTGTAACACATTGCTTCCTAATTTGTTTTTCTGACTCCTCAAATGGTTTAAACTTAACCCTTGGAACAACCTCGAAAGATAAGGTGTTATTACTTTTCGGAAAATATAGAGCAGATGCACCAATATTATAAAATGAAGAACCGTAATTTGGTCCATACTTTTCATACCCCATATGTGTAAATGCCTTATCCTTTAGCAACTCATTATGAGTTGTAATTCCTTTGTACATATTTGCATTCCTAATCGAAAATACTGTCCCTGAAACATTGCCGATTTTACTTCCTTTTACGATGTCCCTCAATCTGTAATGCCACTCAACCCAAATGCTCTTGTCTGTATTTGTACTATATCCAAATGCATCTGATAATCCATCATCATATAAAGATAGAATTGCTTTATCATAATTTCCGTCATTTTTAGAACACTCTATTAGTTTTTTATTCTTAAAACGATAATAATTATCCAATCCTATATAGTTCTGTAAATACTGTTTTTCCTCCGGATTATCATTAAGATATTCAATATATTCACTTTGTTCTACACCATCACAATATTTGCTCCAACACGAATTTTTTGGCAGACTAAAAATATATTCTCCTATCATTGGAGGTTCAGAAGGTCCTACTCCAGCTAAACACGTAGAATATGCATAGTACTTATTAGTTCCAATCATTTTAATAGCAGAAAGATTTGCAGTATCTAATTTGACTGCCACAACAGCATTCGGATGATCATAAACTACATTTTTCTCATATGCACCGGTTCTATAACGAGGATTAGAAATTCCATTGTAATTAATTATTGGCATAGTAGATTGTGTACGCATAAAGCAAACCGTATTTCCTACAACATTTTTCCTGATTTCCAAATTCTGAATTTTTGTGTATGATGGATTATCTTGTATCGCAACACCTCCTTGTTCTGTGTTATTATTAATCATAGAATCCCAAATAACAGACGGTTTAATCGAGAAAACAACGACTATATAACATTGCGAATCAAATGGAATTGAGGATACATCTATGTTTTGTGATACATTAATAGAATGCTTATTTTGAAATGAAGCATATTTTCTATTACTAACGGGAACACCGGGTTCAATCATTGAAATATCAGATAAACTTATTAAACCTGATTCATATAGCCATTTAGAAACATTGCCATTTGAAGACAAGGCATAGCCAATTTTATAACTATATACAAATGATTTAATCTTATAAGATCTTTGAAATAGAGAAGTTGCTGCACGTCTTCTAAAATTAAACCAAGACATATTAACCGAGAAATTAACTGTTTGTTGATTTCCGGATACCAATATATTAGCTACATCCACTTGGCTCTCTGTCAAGTATGGAAATTCAGCCATGGATTCTCTTATTGGTTTACCATTCCAATAATTGTTATTGTCTCCCCAATACTCTTCATATGCTTGTACATATCCTATGGATAAAATACTCACGATGATAAGGGATAAAATGTATTTATTCATGATTGTAAATTATAAGTTATATTTGATTATTTAATATGAAAACGCATACCTGCACTAAACAATGGTCGAAAGTAATAATAATGGCCAGTGTCATAAAATCCATAATTAAAATTTTCTTGAGCAGACAACACAAATGATAATTCAGGTATTGCATACATCTCAAGATTTAAACCTAAATCGCATCCAACCGTTACTCCATTTGAATTTATACTCATATCTGAATTGTTCCACCAGTCCCAACCTATTATTGCATGTCCGTAAAGATGAAGATAAATCCAAGTTAGAGGTTGCCACACAGAAGCTTCAACACCATTTGATAATGACAACCCCATAAAATCAGACTGTTCAAACTTGCCTTTCTCAAAGTCAATATTTGTGGAAAATGACCAATATTTTGCCCAATAATAATTATATGATAATCCTACATCCCAACTATTCCCAAACCCGGTTCCTGCTCGTAATCCAATACTATTTATTCCTTTAATGTGGGTTAGGTTTGTTTTACCATAAACGGAGAATGACATTGCCATAAATAGTAATAACCAAAATAAATTTCTTTTTTGCATAGTGATTAATTATGATAAAGTTTCAAATATTTTTTGCTTTTAAAATTTCAGTATGAGACACAGAAAAACGTAAATGTCTTCCTCCATTTTTTTCGAATACCTCAAAATATAGAATTCTGTTTGGTGGCAGTGTAAATCTTTTCAGAAAAAATATTAAGGACATACTTGAATCTCCTTTGAGTATAGATTTATTTACATTGTTTGGATAATAAACATATATAGGAGATAATTCTTCTTCTTGAACAGCTGTTTTTTTATCGGTCTTCTTATCTTGAACATACACTTTTATAAAATCTATCTCATAATCAATACTATTATTGTTAGTCAAATTAAGACGAAATAATAGCACATCATCTTTACAATAAAGTCCGGAAAGAGAGAAACACATTCTCTGTTTTATTATTCCGATATTATTAATTGAATGCTTTTCTGAGAACACATACTCGCCTAGTTTTTGCATTTGAAGATTATTGACTGCTGCATTTTTAAACAAAACCGAAGACTCTGAAGTTGCTGTTAAAATTGAATGGTTTGTTGCTATTTGTACCGATAAATCCGCAGGATTTTGATTTGGAACCAAAAGGAAAGGACAAATAACACCGGATTTGGTTACAACTACAAACGAAGTTGAATCAAAATCAGATTTTAAAGCTTTTACTTTTACTATATTTTCAATCCCCTTAGCATAAGCTGCAATGACATTATTGTTTCCTACAAGTAAATCAGAAATTCTATCATCACATAAAAAATGAATTGTCTTTGTAGAAGAAATGCCTATAGTGTCTTTTGAACTAATAAGACTTTCATTATTCCAAACCGCGAAATTAGGATTTTTCTCGTAGTAAACTTTAAATTCATAGAATTTCCCATCACCAGTAACTACAGATAGTGTAGTTTCATGAAAATCAGGTACTTTAGCCTGAATGCTAAGCATTTTACCCGATGAAAGTTTGGAACCAAATATTTCGCTACTTCCGAAATCTACATATTTAATTTCTGATTTGAAATCTAGTATAACAGTATGCAAATTACTCACAGCTAAAGAGTCTTCTAAAGCATTTGCGGTTAGACACGACATCCCAAACAGAACTATAATCAAATGTCTAATGATTTTCATTTTGTCTTTTAATTGTAATAGAATAATTAGATGAAATAGTGATTTTAGGTTCTCTAACTGCAGATTGAGTAGCTGATTTTATTGCTCCTGTTACTGCATTTGCTGCTGTGTTTAATAAACCGTTTGGTGAAGTTAGTCTTAGATCTAAACCTGAAATGGTTTTTCCTGCGGCATCTTTTTTAGTATCACTAATGGTGTTATCCGGGATATGAATTCCCTCAAAGCCATCTCTATCGTAAATTGAAGCAGCAAATGGGATTATGTAATCCTTATAGTTAATGTTCTCTATCTTAATTGTTGCTCTTCCATCAGAAAATCCTAACCTACCATAAATAAATGTATTTTGAGGAATCTTCGTTTTTCCCAATAAAACGTTTTCCAACAATCTGATTTTTATAATAGAACCCTTGTTTACATCTTTATGCTCGCCATGTATAACTGCTCTTATATTCGTTTCATGAAATTCATCGGCATCTTCTAATCCATAAAATCCTGAGTCATTAATATTTTCATTTGCAAGCCCTGAGGAATTTAAATTCTTTTCTTCTCCAATATAATTTGTGGACTCTGTATACGCATTCTTCTGTTCATTATTGTCATCAACTTTTTCATATTTTTTATATCCGTAATCAGAAAAGTTTATTCCTAACTCTTTTTCTAATTTAGCACGCTTTTCACGCATAATAGCTTCCTTCTCTTTTTCGAAGTCAGGGATGGCGGGCGGCAGTTCTTTTCTTATGATTTCCGATTGCGTTTTTTCGGATATAAGTTGGTACTGCCGCACATTCGCCTGTCGGGATGGGTGTTCAATCCGGTCGGATTTGTCGTCAGATGGGTTGATGTCCAACCATTCAAAGGATGAGCATTCCATGTTTTCCCGACGTTTTTCCCTCGATATACGAAGTTCTTCTTTTTTAATTGCGTCTAAACGGCTTTCTGAAAGTTCGGTTTCTTGAGCCTTGGGTATTTCTATGTTAAGTCCTGTTTTATATGACTCATCTATCTCTGCTTTTGCTTCTATGTTTTCTCTTAGTATGTAAAAACAAACACATAAACACAAAACAAATGGCAGTGAAATAAAATGCAAAAATTTTTGTTGCTTGTTCATAATATATCAATCTGCTTGTTCGTAATTCAAAGAATCAGCTATTTCGTAAACACGGTTTATTTTAGCAGTATCAACATAATTGTTGATATATGCTGTTTTGTATGCCTTCTCCCGCTTATCAATTTCTAAGCAAATGCTATCAAGTCGAACACGATATTCTTCTTCAATTTTGATTCTATTACTTTCCTCTCTTTTAATATATACAAATGAGAAAAACATTCTCAGGCACAACAAAAGAGCGATAAGCGCTAAGAATACAATAAGATATAGTTTCCTTTTTTTTACAGAAAGTCTATTTAAAATATTTGACAATTCATTACTATACTTGCGCAATATAATCTTGCAACGTAAATATATTTGACGCTTTAAACTACTGTTTTTTATACTTTTCATCTATTGATTACGTTAATATCACTATTATCTAAAATTCTCCATTTTTCAATCATGAATCCGTGAGGATTATTATCAGATCTAGAACAATTTATTAATTCACATTCCGTTTCTAGATTCCTATATGTAATATTTGAAGAACGAATAACAGATGTTTTCCCAAATAATCGAGCTTTAAACGGATAGGTAGACTCATCTATCAACACGCTATCTACTCTTATTTCACAATTTATTCCGGCCGCAATTATTCGATCATAAAAACCTTCTTCCTTCATAAGTTGATACTTTTCAATAGCTTCTTTTCCTGCCAAGGCTAGGGCATATTCTATGTGATGCTCTATGGCCTCTTTATCTGGTGAAATGGTAAAAAAATGCTCATGAAAACGTTTTACATGCGAACGAGCTTCAGCAAGCCTATTTTGTTGTACATCGTGCGATAATGCCATTAATAAAGATTTTCCCCCGTCCAAAACATAAATTTTCTCTCTCTGAATCTCGGCAAACTTGTATGATTTATAAATAGCATAAGCTCCTAACGAAATCGCAATCACAGTTATTAAAATCAAATAAATACGAGTTAGAGCAAATGCCCCTTGGATATTTTTCAGAGATTTAAACATCTGTACCCCCTTTCAATACGATATTT
>MWBK01000059.1 GCA_002069025.1 Bacteroidetes bacterium ADurb.Bin302
GCTCCGATAATTGCATCTGCCGCAAAAACAAAAAATGCAGTTCGTCAAGCTTTAATATCTGCAAGTGGAACTTTTTGGGATACTGTAATTATATGCGCGTTATCCGGTATAGTTATGGTAACAAGTGTGTTAGCATATCCTGATATAAATTTCTCGAATGGTGCAGTATTAACAAGCATGGCATTTGGTAAATTGCATGTCTATGGTTCCGGAATACTTACAATTGCATTGCTAACCTTCGTTTTTTCTACATTACTTGGTTGGTCGTATTATGCAGAAAGATGTTTAGAATATCTATGGGGCTCAAAAATCATAAAATATTATCATGTAATATGGGTAGTATGTGTGTTTATTGGAGCCGTTGCAAAATTATCTTTGGTATGGGATTTTTCAGACTGCGCCAATGCTTTGATGGCAATACCAAACCTAATTGCAGTAATAAGTTTAAGTGGCATAGTAGCTAATGAAACAAAAAAATATCTCTGGCAGAACAGATTAGATGAGGTTGATGAAGAAATGGTTAGTTGATATTTTTATTTGCCTATAAGTTGTTTATAATGGCTAAGTCTGATGCGATAATTAATTTGAGCATCACTACATTGATCAATAGCTTGACGATAAAGCGTTTGTGATTCAAGCATTTCAGATAAGGGAACTAATCCTGCGTGATAATAATCGTTCGACAATTTCTGATTTTTTTTCGCATCTTCAACAGCTTCTTCTGCTAATGTTATTTGACGATATGCGGCGTCTAATTCGTCGTAGACCTGTTGAGTCTGTAATTCTAATCTTTCTGTAAGATCGTTTTTTGTATTTTGAGCCTTTTCGACCAAGTAATTGTGTTTCTTTAATTTGTGTGATGTTTCCCACCATGCACTGATAGGAAGTTGAATGCTGGCAAAACCGATCAGGTTTGTGTAATCTTTTTCCATTAGATTATTATAGGCGTATGTACCTCCAAAACCTATTTGTGGTAGAGCCTCACCCAGTATCATTCTACGTTTTAGTTTTTCTGCATTTACACTTAAATCTAATAATTTACTTTCGTATCGTTGTGCAACGGCGTCTTTGTTGTCGATATGATATACTACAGGATTTTCGGCCATGCCGACTGAGTCGATAATAGCAATGCTATCATTACGATTTAATCCGATATATTGACAAAGTGCCATTTTTGATAAGCATATTCCATTCTCAATTCTAATTAAATTAGACTTCATTTCGTTGCGCTTTAGGTTTACTCTCAGTAAATCGTTTTGAGTAGTTAAACCGGCATTAACCGCACAATCTACATCTTTGTATAATGATTCTATTAATTCGAGTACGTTTACAACTGTATTTTTCTTTTCTTCAAGAGATAAAATCTGCCAATATAATTCTTCTGTTTGCATCATAACCTCTTGTTTTGCAATTTCTGCTTGATATAAAGATGCATCAACCCCTAATTCTGCCAACTTGTTACCTATAACAATCCTACCACCCATGTACAACGGTTGCATTGCACTTATACCTGTAATCATTCCTTTTTCGAGGAAACTGATGTGGTCACTAATGCCTAGTGACGGTCCGTATTTGCTATATATACTCTGTAGTACATCACGAATTCCGGCATTTCCTATATCAGAAATCCCATATTCTATCAATGGTTTATCTGAATAAAATCCGACAGCCATACCCGATATCTGTGGGAAATACTTAGTGAACACAGCATTCTTTTCTTGTTCTGCTGATTTAATATCAAGATTTGCATTTTTAACTTTTACATTATTTCGTACAGCCATTTGTATGCAAGAATCAAGCGATAGCTTTAGTACTTGTGCCTGTACATCAATTTGATTCAATACTATAAAAAGCAATGGAGTCAATATATAAATAAGCTTATATTTGGTTGTCTTTTTCATTGTTACATTGTTTCTTGTTCGTCTGTTAGCGGCATTGCTTGGATTTGTAAATCTTGATGCTTGTAAATCTGCCAATACGTTACAGGCATCACCGAAAGTACTATCACTAAAGATAACACAACTCCAAAACAAATTACAACTCCCATAGGCATCCATAATGGGTTTCTACTTATAATCATGGGCAATACACCAAGTGCGGTTGTGGCTGATGTAAGAAAAATAGGGCGCATACGTCTACTGCCTGCTTCCATTGCAGCTTCTTTTGCAGAAAATCGTTTTTGTACACGTAATTCTTCTGCAAATTCGTACATGATAATTCCGTTTCGGACTATAATACCGATAAGGCTGACAACTCCTAAAACAGAGGTCATACCAAAGTCCAAGCCAAATAACCACTCGCCAAAGAATGCTCCGAATAAACATAATGAACTTGCAGCGATGGTTAAAATTGAAATATCTGCTTTTTTAAAATACAAGAGCATAAAAAAGAACAATACAAATACAGCAGCTATGAAACTTGCTAAGATTTGCGGAATTACCGCTTTATTAAGAGTATCAAGTCCACCAAATTTAATTTCTACTCCATCAGGTATTTCAATATTATTTTTAATATATTGTTTTATCTTTTTGATGCTTTTAGTTTGTGGCTTCCAAAATTTCATGTCGGCACTAACAGTAATGCAATTTCTGTCGAATCGTCTTATGATTTGCGACGAATGCCATTCGGGCGATGCGTCTGCTACTTGTCTGAGTGGTACCCATGTGTTTGGTATTGCGGTAGGAATTAATTGATTACCTATGTTATTATAACTACTATCAGCGTTAAAATCGGCGTAATATAGATTTATAGGGATTTTAATATCATCTTCCCATATAGAACTTAAAGGCAAACCATTAAAGGTTCCTGCAAGGTTTAATGCCAAGAAACTTTGACTGATGCCTAATCTGGCACTCTCTTCCGGTTTTAAATTGATATTTACAGACGGACAATATTCGTCATTGCTGCTATGTACCCATCTAAGTTCGTTGTTTAGTGTTAGCATATATGACTTTATTTTGTCAGCAATCTCTGCAATCTTTTTATCATCATCACCTAAGACGTGTATCTCAATCGGATTTGTAACTGCCTGATAATCAAGCTGTCTTAATCTAATATGCGCTTTAGGAAAATAATATGAATATTTTTTGTCGAGTAAAGGCAGTAATTCTTCGGTGGCATCAACAGACTGAGTGTTTACTATTAATTGTGCCAGATTGTTAGCCGGCATACTGGGAGCGTAAGTTATGTGGAAACGCGGAGCCGGCTCGCCAATAAATGCAGTTACCGATTTGATACGTTTGTCTTGCAAAAGTAAATTTTGCAATGAGTCACTCACAACCTTAGTCTCTGATATGTCCGAACCTTCTGGTAAACGAATTTCTATGGCAAAACAATCTCTTTCTGCCATAGGCATCATCTGAATATTGAGTTGCAAAAACATAACTATACCCAATAATGTTGATGCGACACCAACTGTTATTGTAATTACCGGATGTCTAAAGCATGTGTTTTGTAGCTTCTCGTATCCATCTTGTATTAGATTAAAGAAATATGCCTGACCTCGTTCAAATAGGTTAGGTTTACGCTGAGCGGTAGCTGTTGGGATAAATTTTATCTCTAATGCAGGTATAACAAGCATTGCATATATCAGTGACGAAGCTAAAGAAAATAAAATTGTCCAAGGAAATAACTGAATAAAATCGCCAAGTGGTCCTTTGATAATTAACTTCATTGGGAAAAACATAG
>MWBK01000060.1 GCA_002069025.1 Bacteroidetes bacterium ADurb.Bin302
CGTTGTAACCCTTGGAGCCAGCCTATAGAATGCGAGGTTTTTTGTATTTTAAAATCTGGATACAAAACTATAGGGATAACGCCCAAGCAAAGGGTACTGGCTAAACCTAGAAATAGGTGTCGTCCACAGCCCTCGGAGTAATACATGCTGAAACTCCGCGTATGTGATGGGTGATGAGGGATGCCGAAGGTTATCCTATCCAGATTTAAGAACGCAATGCCCCAAAACAACTACAAATGAGTGTTATTGTGAATTTCAAGCGCGCCAAATTTAAAATTCATTATTAACCCCCAATCCCATCGGATACCTCGTATTGCTTAAACAATACAAGACGTGGCAAGACTCTAGACTTTTTCTAGAGGCTACGGGACACAAACCTATAATAATATAACCTAACTCTGAATTACCTCTATCCAAAGAAATGCAAGCAAATCAGGAAACGAAGGGTTGCGGGGGTTATAATGCATGATAATATATTAAGAGAAACAAAATGTATTCTGATAATGAACAACTAGAACAGCACAGGGCTATTTGGCTTACAAAGGAAGTTTATGCAATTTTAAGGAAAGAGAAAGGAAAGTTCAAAAAAATTGGGCGCGATGTTTCAATGGCTAAGATACTTAATAATTTAGTTTTAGAAAAATATGAGCATGAGAGCATGCCAAAAGTGCCTAGAGAATAACTGGAGCTATAAACACATAGAGGGAGTTATAATAGCTACCTGAAGAATTATGCAATCCCTTTTGATAGCGGAGTAATAGTTTTAACTCACTGGAACGAAAATAATTATCTTCAAAAAGACCGTTATAAAGGTACAATATATCTTGAAGAGAAAAATAAACTGCTATGTATACAAAATGTATACACATTGGATACACAGGTAAGGATAGGTAAGGTAGGTAAGGTAGGTAGGTTACAAGAACCCAAAAAAAATTCTGACTTAGACCTTATAAGAGATAGGTTTAATTTTAAAAAGTAAATATTCCGCAAAAGTTATCCACACCTTGACACCTTTTTTATATTTGCTAAAATAAATACATAATCCAATAACTTAAATAAAATGGAAATCAAGGAAATCACCTACAGCTTGGGTAGGACAATCCAAATCAAGCAGTACGAGCCGATGAACTTCCACGCCTCAATCAAGGCTGAAGTCAAAGGGGGCGAAGACTTAAATAAAGCCTACGCCGAACTTAAAAAGATAGTCCAAGAACAAATCGCAAAAGAAATGGCTATCTGGGAAAACCCTCAAATGATTTTAAGGCGCATGCAACAGCAAGGCGCAGACAAGTACGTCAAAGATAAGCAAGATGAAATACCCTTTTAATTAAATTAATTAAAAATCAATGAACTACAAACTACAAACATTTAAAGTACCATAACTTGACAGTTTCTATAATAAATTTAACAATAAAAAAAATGAACAACTATAAACTTCCAGTGTTGCGGTTACTAACCAATATCCCTGAATTTATAACCTTTAACTTTAACGATTTTAGGACTGGACAAGGACAATATGGAACATGGTACAAATACGAGATAACCCATAAGGGCGAAGCAAAAGCATTTTTCCCTACCGAGTACCTTCACAATAAGCTCCAATCACTTGCACCCTTAGAGGGAAAGACGATTCAAATCCTAAAATACGAAACATCGGACGGAAAAACAGCTTGGAAGCTCATGGACGAGAAGGGAAATGAGCTGGAAGCTCACCAGACGCCTAATATTGACCTACAAGCCCCTCCAAAGCAAGAAGTGGGCAACTATGTGTCCCGTGAAGAATTCGAGGCTTACAAGTCAAAAATAGAGGCTAGAATCAAATACCTTGAAGATTTTGGCAACGCCGATGTCCAAGAAGAATTAAAATTAGAAGACATAAAATTTTAATATGATAACAAAAATATGATAACAAATCCCCAAAAACTAATAGAAAAGCTTGAAAAATTGCCCGATGAAATCTATGAGCAGGAAAAGAAAACTCTTGAAGCCAAAGAAGCCCTCGAAATGAAAAAAATCGAGCTGGACGTGAAACAGGCTAACGCCATGCTGAAAGCCCAAAAACCCAACGCCAGCGAAAAGAAAGCCCAAGCCCTCATAGACACGCAGGAAACAAGAAAAGAGGTTTTAAAATCTTCCCTTGAATACGAAAGACAAAACGCCTACCTTACAGCCCTTAACAACCAATTCACAGCATTAAGAAAAGTCTCAAGTATCGAGACTGAACTTTTAAAAGCTAATCTCTAACACCAATGAGAATCGGCGACACCAAAACAGTAAAAAACCCATCCCCAACCCTTGACCTATCAGAACAAGACGCAATGCGTGAACTAAGAAGGCTTATGAAGATAAGACATAATCGAGACCTTACAGACGAAGAAGATATGTACTATCGCAGGTTATGGGCTAAAATTAACATTTACAATCAATGAGCAGAGAAAACCAAAAAGATAAATATCGTACAACCAGATTAGCATTTAATTTAGTTAGCGATTTAGAGGGAATGGAGCAGGAAATAAATAATGATTACTTACAAATAATCAAAGAAAATGAGCTATCAAAAGCAGAAAGGGAAATTGCTTGAGGATTATGTATGCGAGCGAATGAAACATTTCGGACTTGATATTGAGGCTGAAAGAGACGGAGCAAGCGGAGCAAGCAACAGGGATAAAAGGGATATTAAAACCAAATGCGATATCAATGGGCGAACTCTTGGAATTGAATGCAAGAATCAAAAAGTCCCTCATATAAAGGATTGGTGGGAACAAACAGAGAAACTATCAAAGCTGGGATACGAGCCTATCCTTATCTACAAGCTATTTGGTGAACCATTAGGAGCTTCTAAAGCAGTTATATATCTTGATACGTTATTAGAGCTTCTGGTTGGATTTAAGGGGGAAATCACAGTATCAAAACAAGACGACCCGAAATTCAAATATAAACTGGCTAATGCTAAAAGAGCAATACAGGACGTTTTAAAAGAGCTTCCATAAAGTTATCCACAGTCCAATTACTTGACACCTTTTATACATCTGATAAACTTATAATATAATCATTAAAAACAAACCTATGCAAATCACAATCGCAAAGGAAATCCAAGACAAATTCCATGCAGGTCTGCAAATCGTTGGGGAAGACGATGAAGGCAACCTTGAATGGTGTGGAACTCGTGAGCAATGGGAAGAATCAGACCAAAGCAACGAGTGGAAGAATTGGGAATAATTAAAAAATGAAAAAAGAGGTGGCGAGGAAAGTTTACTTTTCATTCTTTCCTCCCTACCCCTAAAGGTATGACCCAAGAAGAAAAAATACTAAACCTGTTCTATGACAACGAATGGGTAACGGTTCAAAAAATGCACGAAGTATCTTGGAGATACGGAGCGCACTTGCACAGGCTAAGAAAAAAAGGCTTCACGTTCGAAAAGAGAAAGCAAACCGATAGTCGCCTTGAAGAATGGAAGCTCATTGATGAGCCAAATAATCAAAAACAGCTATTTTACGTTGAGCCTGACAGCTTTGCCAAAGAGATGAAAAGAATTAAATAACTAATTACTCGCTTAATAAAAAATATATGGCAAATTTTACAAAACAAGAATTAAAAGATGAAGCATTTGAATATTATCAACACTTAACACAAAATTGGCAATCTGCTTCTGGAGAATCTTTAAGTGAATATCTAAATAGGGTTGAGAATGGGAATGGTTATATCCAAGACTTTGTTAATTTTTTAATAGAAAGAAATTTTAAAAGATAGTCAACCCCTAACCTATCTTAATTAAGACAATAATAATAGTAACTAATCTATCATAATAATAAAATAATATGAAAATAGAAGAATTGAAAAAACAAAAAGAACAAATTGATGCTAAAATAAAAAAACTTGAAAGGCAAAAAAGTCAAAGAACTTTGTTTAAAGAGGCTAAAAAAGTTATAGGAAATTATTATCGTTTTAGAAATAAATACAATGGAGAAAATGAAAGCTGGTATATCTACGCAATGGTTAAGGATGTAATGCTTGTTGGGTCATCTGTTTATATGATTTTAGATAAATACGAAATTACGAAAGACAACGAGATAAAAATATCGCTCAATAGTAGGGAAATTGAAACGGTTAGACCAATGCATTGTTGGGATTTGATTAAAAAAGAAGTTTTTCAAGAAAATAAAACAAATATTTTAACTAATCTATCATAATAATAAATAATATGAATTACATTGAGAGTAGGTTAAAAGAATTTGATGAAAAGTTTGTTATTGATTTAGCGCCAAGTATTGACCCTAAAGCGGTAGATACTCAAGCAAAGATGCTTTACCCAAATGAAGTTAAACCATTAAAAGACTTTCTCCGCACCTCTTTAGAAGAATACCGCAAGGAATTTATGAGTTGTATTCCTGAAAAACGCAGTAAACGCGGAATTTATGGAGAAAATTTAGCAACAGACTGGACTATGGGATTTGATGATGCACGCCAAGAATTACTCTCTAAAATATCAAAAAAAGGATTATGATGAAATGTTATTGCTCTTTCTGCAAAAATTATGACAAGTATAGGTGGGCTACTATAATGGAGTGCCAATGTCATTGCCATGATTCAGAAAGTATTAATGGTCACGATGGTCTTTGTTGTGAATTTCCGAATGGCAAGAAAAAAGATAATCCTTATAAGAAGTTAAAAGAAGCCTCGCATTATGCAAGGTTAGCTCATCTCTAACAACTAATATCACAAAAAGGATTATGAAATTGAAATGCACATATACTGGAGGAGGCGGAACAGAACACGACGCTGGAATTTGGGAGAAAAAAGAAACTCCAAAAACAATAACTTTAACATTATCAGAAGAACCATTTTTTGAACCTAATTATAATATAGTAAAAGTTAAAAAAGAAACACGAAATGAAAAAAGGGGGGATATTCGCTATCACGGATACGGAGATGTGCTTATTGATAATGAAGACGGAACATATACAGCTTATCCGCAACAATGTGGAATACCCTATTATTTTGAGCCTCTATAACAATAATTAAACAAAAAGGATTATGAAAAAATTAATAGAGACATTCATTGTGGGAGTAGTATGTGCAATCGTTTTCTTCTGGGTTGCTGTTATTGTTATCGCAAGTCATTTCTTAGCTAAAATTTGGTAATAAAAACGGTCAAATATATGGATAAAAAAATATATTTTGAATATGAATATCTACCCACTATTGAGGATGTCCACCAGCATATAAAAAATTGTGAGGGGAAGCATAGTCAGCAAACAGCATTTTCAACTTTCCACGATGCACTTACACAGGTTTGCTTTGGATGTAGAAAAATAAGAAGCACAATTAAAATGGAAAAGAAGAATGAAAAAAGAAAAAGAGTTTATATTGATGTTGGTTCTCACGGAGGTATTTTTGAATTTATTGGCGGAAATATCGCTGAAAGGTATCCTACATTATTGCACGTTTATAACAAGAAAATATCCAAAAATTTAAAAGCGGCAGTAATTGTTTATAAAATTTAACTAAAAGATAATAGTTTTGTATGTTATTTTCTGGAAGCGTTGAGGGTAGCGTAAAAATTGCTACTGCGGAAAAGAACTAGCCACCTTTTCCTAAGATACATAGGTTGGAAGTCCTTTAGCGGTCGTGAGGTAATTTCTCATAGGATTGTCGGACGACATATCCTAGCTGGAAGCCGGTAGCCATAGCTATAAAACACGCCTCCAGAAATTAGCACATAATAACTCTTTAAATTAAATAACTAATATGTTTAAATGCGAAATTTGCCAAAAAACAGAAGTAAAAGATAAGGGAAAAGGATTTAGGGTATTCATAAAATACAATGTCTTAATGATTATGGGAATTAAAGGCGAAAATATACCTTCTTTTGGAAACTGTACAAGACAAGTAAGAATATGCGAAAAATGCCTAAAGAAAGACTTTAAAACAATAGAAATCTAACCTCTTTAAATTAAATAACTAATATGAGTGGAATTTTTGAAGAAAAAAATGGAATATGTAATAACTGCGGAGAAGAAGGAATCACTGGAGATTGGAGATATGATAAATTGCGAGAAAAATCATACTGCGTCAGATGTGAAGAACAATATTGGCAAGACGTTCAAGACGCAGAAGGAGATAATTGTTATGCATTAAAGCACTAATTTAAATTTTATGAAAGACCGTAATTCAAACTGAAATATACAAGAAGTTTATTGAAAAATTCTATGCGGATGAGAAGTTTAATCATTAAACACCCGGCAGTATTTCCAGAACAGCTGGCCGCGGACCACATTGCAAGCTGGAGCAATCCGGGAGACGTGGTGCTAGACCCATTTATGGGAAGCGGAACAACTTGTAAAATGGCACAGGCGAACAACAGAAGTTTTATCGGAATAGAAATAAGCCCTGAATACTGCAAAATCGCTGAAAAAAGATTAAGACAAAAACCACTAATCTAACCTCTCAATTAAAGGATTGAGATAATTATTAAAAAACAAAAATATGCCAGAACCTATATTCGTGAATATCGCTACTGGTGAGTATGACTACTGGAGCGAGAAGCATAAAGCGAAGTTCAGGTCTCATTGTGTGTATGCTCTTGATGATAAGGGACGAGTGTGGAAATACCTCGCCCCCAAAAAGAGATATGTCCTGTTGGACGAATTGGACGCAGGATACAATAGATTTGATGACTTCGGAGACGGTCTATAATCAATAAAATAAATAAATATGAGTGAACTTAATCTTTACGAGCTTTCAAACGCTCTTGAGAAAATTGAGGAGATGAGTGACGATGACACATCGTTGCTAGAATATCTTGATAGTGTTCAGATGCAGGTGGCGGATAAAATCAATAACATCGTCCGTTTCCGCAGAACAACCGAACTGACTGTTGAGGCGATAAGAAATGAGGAGGAGAGGCTGGAAAAACTAAGGAAGTTATACGAAAACAGAAACAAGAGATTAAAAGCGTATCTCGCCTATTGTTTGAAGAAAATGGGCAAAGATAAGTTTGAATCAGAAGTAGCTAAAATAAATTTCAGGAAATCTGACACCACCGTGATTGATGACTTTAGCAAATTACCGAAAGAGTTTGTTTCGGTAAAAACTACTGTTTCAGCCAATAAAACGGCTATCAAAGAAGCAATCAAGAAGGGCATCGTGGTCGAAGGTGCTCACCTAGAGACTAATGAAAATTTAATCATAAAATAATATGCGTAAGATTAGGGGAAAACAAAAAAAGAATTTCGCTCAAAAAGCATATCAGTCTACTAATTAAACTAATTATTTAATTTTTATAAAATGAAAGAATCCATAATACAAAAAATCCCAGCTAAAACGTTAGAATGGGGCAATGTCAGCGAAAAAGAGTTAACATGGAAAGAAGCAAAAGAATTGTGCAAACAACAAGGAGACGGGTGGAGATTGCCTACACGAATTGAGTTGTTGCAAGCCTATGAAGACAATGCGTGGAGCGTCTACTTCCTCAATGGCACTGCGTACAGCTCCAGCTACGAGCCCTACATCTTCTATTAAAAAACTAAAATAATGTGTCGCTTTCACAATTGTCAGCGGAACATACGAGATGAGCTTGTGAAGACATTCGCAATCCAGATGGCGGAAAACCACATGGGATTCCACATGTTCGACTAACACCAAAGGGAGGGCTACCTATCATGGCATGTCATCCCTTTAAGTTATTAACAATTTGACATATTATTTATTTGTGCTATGCTGCTATTACTAATACCAAATATCTTGAATACAAAAGCAAATGTATTTCTAAGACATTAGTCAAGCGTGATTGAATCACGTGTTTTATCGTATTAGCGCAGCGCAAGTCCAGGCTGACCAACCTACTCTATCGTATATATCCCTTGCGTAACTGATATTTTTATGGGGGTCGAGCATATCACTGACGAACTGTTCAACGGATATTCCAAGTTTGGCTGGACGACTCCACACCTTTCCCCCTTCGTTTCCTCCTGTTCTAATTTGAAATAATCCAATAGAATGCCCGAGCATTTCGCCATTATGTTGAAATGTCAAATGGTTATCCCCAATCCTATCAGCAGAGAGCTGACTTTCGCAACGAGCAATTTTAACAGCCTTATCGGGTTCTTCAGGAAACGCCTCACGAATTAACATCTCTATATCAGGGGAAGAAGCACTAGGCTTCAAATCAACCACTGGCTGATTATTTTCCCCCGACACTCCCTCACTAGATGCCCCAGCTTCCTCACTATCGAGGCTCGCCATTGCAACGCTAGGATTAATAGAGATTTCCACTACCCTTTTACCGCAGAAAACATCAAATATTAAAACTACTATAAGGACTGCAAGAATTAACTTATACACGTACTCACGGACAACATCTATTTTACGCATATATTGGCTGGGTTCACCCGAAACGCCAATTAAATGATTACAACCTTATTATACACCCTACAGCAAAAGTTGTCAAGTATTTAAATGGGTTAGTTATCCACATTATATTATATAGCTTATATAAGCCTTAAATAACACCAATGGACGGCAAACAAGAATTTGATTTTATTGACTAGAATGCAAAAGATTTAGGAATATTTTATATCATTTCAAGATTTTGGCTTCCGCTAATAGTTGCAATAATATTACTGGTCATAGGTTATTTCATTTTCAAAGACATACTAAATGATTTCATTAATCAAGACCTACCACCTCAAGCATTTGCAATAATATTTGTTTTACTAATCATTGTCTTGGTGGGTGTAGCAAGATGAAAAAACAATACATCATCAGAAAATACGTAATGGCTGAAAGTATAGAAGAAGCCCTGAAGAAAGAAAAGAAGATAACAGCTGATGAGTGCTGGATTAATGAACAATGGCTGCAAAACAACATTGATTTTAATGAAGTAGGTTTCAAGTCAAAAGCTAAAGTACATATTTAATGCCAACCAATAAACAAAAAGATGCAGTAAAGATACTGTCGGAAAATATCGGAAAACCTATTGGTGAAGCCATGAGAGATGCTGGCTATTCTAAAAGTACCTCTGAAACACCTCAAAGATTAACTGAAAGTAAAGGTTTTAAACAATTAATGGATGAATATTTACCTGACGAGCTTTTAGCTGAAAAACACAAAGAGCTTTTAACTGCACCAAAGAAAGTAAGGCATTATATAAAAGGTGATTTAGAATCCGAATATGAGGAGCTTGACACTCAGGCAGTTAGTAAGGGTCTTGATATGGCATACAAGCTTAAAGGCTCTTATGCTCCAGAAAAGAAAGAAATAAAAGGAACAATTTCGCTCACTGATTTATTCTCAAAATCAAAGGAGTAATGAATCAACAAGACGTAGAAATCTATAAGAAAATGCAGAAGTCCCCATTGTTCTTTATAGAAATGATGTGGGGCATGGTTCCCGAAAGAGATAATTCAAAATACATCAAGGGAAAGCATCTAACTTGGCAACAGCATGATATTTTATTAGCAGTAGAGGAAGCTTTAAAAGGAGGAAAGAAAAGAATCTCCGTCCGTTCTGGACACGGCATAGGCAAATCAGCAACCCTTGCCATGCTCATTCTCTGGTATCTGTTCTGTTATAAAGATGCTCAAGTACCTTGCACGGCTCCAACATCCGACCAGATACACGACATCCTCTGGAAGGAAGTAGCCAAGTGGCTAAACTTAATGCCAAAGCCTGTTAGAGAGAAATATGAATGGACTAATGGCTACATCAGAATCACAGAATCACCCGAAACTTGGTTTGCAAGAGCTAAGACAGCTAGAAAAGAAAATCCTGAAGCTTTAGCTGGTGTGCATGGCGACTTCGTTATGTATATCGTGGACGAAGCCTCTGGAGTACCTGAAGAAATATTCAACACTGCTGAAGGAGCTTTAACGGGAGATAATGTCCTTGTAATCCTTATATCCAACCCTACCCGCTTAATCGGATATTTCTATGATTCGCACCACAAGGACAAAGAAAGCTGGCAGACGCTCGGATTCAGTTCAATAGATTCGCCCCTAGTAGACAAAGAATACGTTTCAAGAATCATCTCAAAGCATGGTGAAGACAGTGATGAATACAAAATCCGTGTTCTGGGAGAATTCCCACGTGAAGATACAATGGACGATAAGGGGTATATCGCCCTATTTTCTGAAAACGACATTAAGATTTCAGATACGGAAGAATTTATAGGAGAGAGAAGACTTGGAATAGACCCATCAGGAGAAGGAGATGATAAGACTGTCTGGGTTATCAGAGATAATTTTAAAGCAAAGATTGTTGCAGTAGAGAAGGTATCAAACGCCTCAAGTATAGCCCAAAAGACAATGACCTTAATGCAACATTATCAGGTCAAAGGAGAGCATACATATATAGATAATTTTGGCGCAGGCGCTAATGTAGCTCAAGAACTGGCACTTGCGGGAATCAGAGTAAAAGCAATCAACGTGGGAGATAAGCCCAGTGATGAAGAAATGTTCCTCAATAGGCGCGCAGAAGCCTCATGGAGAGTAAAGCAATGGTTCAGAAAAGGAGGGGAGCTGGTAGACCACAAAGGATGGGATGAAATCCTTACAATCCGCTACAGAAAAGAACTAAGCGGTAAAATGAAGATAATGGGAAAGCTTGAAATGAAGAAAGAAGGAATCAAAAGTCCAGACCACTATGACGCTCTTATGATGACATTTTTAGACCCAGAAATAAAAAGGAGTGTTAAAAAGAGAATATACAGGCCTAAATCATTAATTGGAATATAATGGCTAAGAAAGAAACTGAGGAGACAAAGAAACTAACCTCAATAATTGAAAAGATACAATCATCAGAATCATTCCTAAAGAATTATCAGGATAATTGGGAAAGATACTATAAGCTATATCGCTCATATATTGATGATGACAAGTGGGCCACAAAGACCAAGGTATTCAATCCTTATGTCTATTCAGCTATTGAAACCCATACCTCAAAGTCAGTAAACCAAAAGCCAGACGGTGAGTATGTACCAGCTAATCCTGAATCACAGGGAGACCCTGAAAAGCTTGGGCTTGCTTTTGATGAATGGTGGAGATTGGACAGAGCTACGATTAAAGGGCAACAAGCTTTTAAAAAAGGCTTAATGTACGGTTCAGCCATGTTCAGGGTTCTTTGGAAGTTTAGAACTGGATTTATAGCAGGACAGAAGCAAATAGTTGATGACCGCCCAACAGTGAGAATCAACAGGCTTGAAGATGGCATGTGCGGTTTTGACCCAGAAGCTGATAGTTGGGAGAATGTGCGTTATGCTTGGGAAAAATACTATGTAACTAAAGCTGATATAAATGACTGGCTTGATAGCAAAAACATATCAGGAAACGCTTTTGACAAAAAGAAACTTAAGGAAGCTTTGGACAAGTTTGAATCAATCTCTGAAAAGGACAATAACCAGTATCGGAAGAACAAGCTGAATGTCAATGAAGGAAACTTGCAAGACAACAATATTTCAAAGGTAGAGTGCATATATTTTGAAGACTACGAGACAGGCAAAGTCCAATATATTTTGGGCAGAAAATACATAGTCCAGGACGCATACAATACTAATCCTTTTGAAAGGTCATTCGGCCTTGTAGTTGATACTATTGTCCCTTCAGAAGTGCTTGGCATGGGAGAGATTGAGCCAGTTGAGAGACTTCAACATGGACTTAATCTAGTTCAGAATCAAAGGCGTGATGCAGTAGCCCAGAATCTCAAGAACCAATGGCTGGTAGGAGATAAAGCTGAAGTTGATGATGATGAATTAGTTGATGACCTCGGAGGAATTATCCATGTTGCCGAGATTAATGAAATCAAGCCACTTATTAAGCAAGACATTACAGGCAATGCTTTCCAAGAGGAATTAACCTATAAACAGGACATACAGAGCGCCCTAGCGATTACAGACGCTTCTAAGGGCAATACAGGAAGCCTTGAAACCCAAAAATCAGGTAGAGCCCTTGAACTCCTACAGAGCGCAGCAGACGCACGCGTACAGGTAAAGCTTCAAAACTTTGAAGTTATGTTTATCAAGGAAGTAGCGGAGAAGTGGCAACGCCTTGCATCCATTCATCAAAGAGAAACAATGATTGTTATGCAGGGAGGAGAGCCAGTAGAGATTGCCCCAGAAGAATTTCAAGGAGAATACAATTATTTTGTTGAATCAGGCTCTACTACCCATACAGACAAAACTAGAGCCAAAGAAGAATACATTGCTTATCAGAAAGAGATTATAAACCTTGCACAGCTTAAACAAAATTCAGTGATGGCTGCCAACCCTACCCCACAAGTAGACCAAAAGACAGGACAACCTCTTCCAGTTAATCCAGTTAAGCCTTTACTTAATTATGACAAACTTGCTGAAAAGCTTTCAGAGAAATTCAATGTCAAAGACTGGCGGGAAATATGGCTAATTGAAGAGCCTGTATCTACTCCACTTGGAGAACAGCTCCCAGTAATGGAATTGGGCGAGCGCCAGACAAACTATGGAGAGGGAGAAATGCTTCCAAGTATAGATGATGAATCAACGCTTAATCCTAATCCCCAAAGTTTTAATCAATCTAATACTGGCGAAATGCTACCGCCCATAGACTAATGGAAAAAGAACTATTTGAGAAAGCAAAACTTGCCAAAGACCTCATTAAAAGCCCAGAATACAAACTGATAGAGGAATTCATAGACGAAGGCACTAAGGCTATTGAGAAAGTACTATCACGCGGTTTGAGAGATGATTTGCCCGAAGAAGGGGGTAAGACTTGGCAAGAGAAATATTGGGATTATGTAGGCGAACACAGAGCATTAAATAGCCTGCCTAAATACTTAAATAAGCTAATTGATAAAAGAGATGCAATTATCAAAAAAGGAACTACTCCCGAAGATACAGAATAGCGGTCTTATACTGGACATGATTAAAAAACTCTTGGGGGTTGGAACAAATATCAACATCACCATTAACCAGCCTCAAAAGTCAGATAAACTAACAGAGGTTAATCAGGAAATGCTCAAGATAATGAAAAAAGAAAAAGAGCCAGTTTTTGAAGAGGGTAAAGAATTAAAAGCTAATAAATACATATATGGAGCAAGAGCCAATAAATGAGATAACCCAAATTAAGACCATCCAAAGAGCTTCAGGACATAAGCATCAGTTTATTTCAGAGGGAAAGCAGGAGAACGGATTAGTGGCTTATACCTGCAAAATCTGCGGTTATGGTCTCTTAATAGATGAAACTGCTGATTCTATTGATAATTATTAGTTTGTTCGTACCTAAAAAGGTTAATTAATATAATGCGTTTTTTTCGCGGAAGGTAACCGCGTTAAAAACCGTCTAAAACGCATGTCAGAAGAACTAGGCGTAACACCGCAAGGTGGAGGAGAAGCCACTCCTTGGGAGTCGCAAACCCAATCAACAGAGCAGCCAGGAAGTTCAGAATCGGGAGAGAACCCGTCACAAACACCTGAAGGAAATGGCGAAGGGAGTACTCCTAAAACCATTCCTTATGAAAGGTTTCAGGAAGTAAATAGCAGGTACCAAGAGCTTAAAAGTAATTGGGAGGCTATATCTCCATACCTTGAAAGTCTAATACAGCCTCAAGCCCAAGAGGTTGACCCTAATGAATTTCAGACAGTCGAGGAGTACAACAAGTACATTGAATCGAAGATGTCTGAAAGGGAAAAAGCCATCGAAGCAAAATTTGATGCACGCTTAGAGGCGGAAAGAAAGTTGTCTGAATTAAAGGAAACATATCCAGAGATGAAGACTGACAGACTTTTCAGAGACTTTGTTATTTCCAAGATGCAACAAAACCCAGGCGTTGACGCTATGGACGTTGCACGAAGTGTCAGAGAATACTTTGGACAATGGGAAAGCAAAGGACGAGAAGCCACTAAGCAAGAGTTTTTATCCAAGGGCGCTTTCAATGGAAAATCCGAAGGCAATGCTCCTTTTGCTGAATCTGATGAAGATAAGGCACTAAAGGAATCAATCATTAAAGCCGGAGGAAGAACGGGCATATTCTAATTAGTTTAACAACAAAGAAATGCCGACAATGATTACAGGCGCAAGGAACACAAATAACATATTGGCCGCCAAGCGCGTGGTTGATATGTCAAATGAGATTGCTCTCCTTGAACCAAATGCTGCTCCTCTTACTGTCCTTATGAAAAGAATAGACGGTAAGAAGAAAACAGCAATTAACCCAAAATATAACTGGATGGAAGATGAACTGGCTCCCCGCTGGGATGCAGTTAATTACTCCACTGGTTATACGGCTGGTGATACTTCTATCGTTGTTGATAACGGAAGCTACTTTAAAGTTGGCGATGTTATCAAGAACTGCAATACAGGCGAACAAATGCTTGTATCCGATGTATCTACAAACACCCTTACGGTTACGAGGGGATGGGGCAGCACAGCCGCTGCAACCGTAACTAACAACGATGTAATTACAATCCTTTCTAACGCTTCTGCTGAAGGTTCTACAATGCCAACATTGAAGACCACGAAGGAAGTAGAAAAGACTAACTACATCCAAACAATCAGAACTCCGTTTGGGGTAACTGGTACTGAAGACGCTAGTGAAATGTATGGAGGAAAGGACATAGCATATCTTCAAAAGAAAGCTGGAATTGAACATGCAAAAGACATCGAAAGAGTATTGCTGTTCGGCGAGCCTAAAGAAGATTTGACTGGTACGACTCCTCGCAGATTTACTGGCGGTCTTAACTACTTCATTTCTACAAACAGAGCTGATGCTAGCGGAACGCTTACCGAGACTGAATTCGAGACTTTCTGCCGAACTATATTCCGATATGGTTCTAAGAAGAAGGTTCTCTTGGCTTCACCTCTTATCGTTTCAGCTATCAACTCATGGGCTGGCGGTAAATTAAACACCGTACCATCTGACAAGACTTTCGGAATTGACGTTAAAGAATACTTAACTGGACATGGAACGCTCTTGATTGTCAAACATGACCTTCTTGAACAATCTTATGCTGGTTATGCTTTCGCTATTGACCCTGAATACCTTTCTATCCGCACGATGAAAGGACGTGACACAAAACTTTACACAAACATTCAGGCAAATGACGAAGATTCACGCAAGGATGAATATCGTTCAGATGTTGGTTTTGAATTGAAACTTGAGAAAGCACATGGAGTACTTTACGGAGTTACTTCATTCGCTTAATCAATGGGATGCTGGGGAGTTGCTGGACTGCTTTACTCCCCAGCCAGCAGTCCATGTCATTTAATAGTAAGATTTTAAACCTATGAAATTCGTTTCAAAGTGGAGAGAGCATAGAATAGTTATGACTCCCTCATACAAGCAGTTAGTTGGATTAAGTTCGGTTTTTGTCCCGGGTAAGGCAATCCAGTTCGTGAATAATGAGTACGTTACGGAAGACAAAGAAGAGATTCAGTTTCTAAGAAATCACAGCGAATTCGGAACGATAATCCATGAAGCTCCTGATGCTAAAGAAGCCCAGAGAAAGCTTGTGGAGATGGCGGAGCAGATTAAGGAAGCTGAAATAGAAGCTGTCCCAGAGGGAAGCACATCAGAAGATGCGCTGAAGTGTCCAGTGTGTGGATTTGTAGCTAAATCTAAAATTGGTTTGGCAAGCCACATGAAGACACATGCCTAAGAAACAAATCACTGTAACAATAGGCACGCCACATAATGGAGATTTCACAGCAGAATACATCAACTCTTTAATGGGTATGGCTTTCCATGCCTTTACCACAAAAGGAATCGGCGTAAAGCTACATCTCCATGAAGGATGCCTAGTGCATCAAGGAAGAAACAACATAGCGAGTAAATGCTACGACGATTATCTTCTTTTTATAGATTCTGATATGGCTTTTCCCGTAGATGGTCTTAATAAACTGATTGCAGCCAAAAAAGACATTATTGGAGCCGTCTATTATTCTCGCAAATCCCCTAACCTACCGCTTGTTTTCAAAGAGAATGAAGGGAAATACTCAAACTATGAGGACTTCCCAGAAGATAAAGTGTTTGAATGCGATGCCATAGGCACTGGGTTTATGCTTATCAGCAAGAAAGTCTTAGAGGCTTTTGACAAGGCAATCAATGAAAAGAGATTTCGCCTTCCATTTGATTTCATGCACACAGAACATCACGTTGAGCTTGGAGAAGATATGGCATTTTGCAACAGAGCCAAGCAACTAGGATTCAAGATATACGCAGACCCCACCATTCAAATGGGGCATGTGGGAAAGGATGTTATCACAAGGAATAATTATCTAGCTTGGAAATAATGAATTTCACATCACAGTACGCAGGTCACATAATTTCAATGGGAAACGGAAGATACATCCAGTTCAAAGACAGCATGTACTCAACGGAGGATGAGACCGAGATTGAGTTTCTCTTAAAGCATAGGGAATTCGGAAGCGTTATTAAATCAAGCGATACGGTACCAAAAATCAACAAAGAAGAATTACCCCTAATTTCCGTCATAATTCCCAGCAGGATAAATGAGAATATAGACGTAATGCCTTCGCTTTGCAAACAGACATACAAGAATCTTGAAATCATTATAATTTATGACTTTAGGGGAGAAGGAGCGTCTAAAACCAGAAACAGGGGAGTGGAAAAAGCCAGCGGTGAATACATTCTGTTTTGCGACAATGACTTGGAACTTGCACCTGACGCGATTAAAAGCCTTTATATGACCCTTGTCAAATCAAATTCGGGATGGGCTTTTGGCAAATTCAGAATGGACGGAATAGAATATAATAAAGGCAAAGACCTTAATATACCAAATAATAAATCTTCCCATGCGTATATTGACTGGTTTGAGTGCATCCCGATTCTTTCACTTATTAAAGCCGAGGCTAAACCAAGATTTGATGAGCAGATGAAAAAGTTCGTTGATTGGGATTTGTGGGTAAGTCTCGATAAAGCAGGCCACAGCCCCGTATTCTGCGATAAAGTTCTATTCACAACTAAAAATAGACCCGGTGGGATTTCTAATTGTTCTCATGAAGTTTCAGTATATTGGAGGAATTATTTATACGCTAAACATAATGTCATGAAAAATAATAAAAAGATTGCCGACATAGTTATTCCTCACCACGACAGGCATGATTTTCTTAAAAAAACTCTGGATAGGCTGGATAACTCGATTTTTAATATCATTGTTGTATCTGGCGGAACGTTTGCCGAAAACAGCAACAAGGGCGCTAGGCTTGCTGAAACGGACAACATTATCATCCTCAATGATGATACGGAAGTTGATAATGATTTGCTTATACGTATGTGCGAAAGACAAGAGGATGTAGTAGGTTGCGCCCAA
This sequence comes from Bacteroidetes bacterium ADurb.Bin302, assembly GCA_002069025.1. The sequence goes on from MWBK01000060.1 coordinate 17,298, forward strand.
TTCATTCCAAGTTTCAATAAAACCATTCTTGGTATGGGTTGCGGACAAAAGGATGGAAAACCCCGATGGTTTCTTGCCGAGAGCAAGGAGAATGTTTTAATTCCTAATGGTTTTCTTTACCGCTTCAAAAAGAAAGCATGGAAAAAATTGGGTGGATTTAATGAAATGTTCAGGAATGGGGGCGAAGACCAAGACCTTGGAATGAGAGCTGTTGAAATGGGAATGTCTATCGCAAATCTTGATGACGTTGTTGTCCATCATCACAGCCAATCCAAAGGCAGGCATGATTTTGTGGACGAGAATAATCAACTGATGCAGAAACTCTGGCCGATAGAGAGAATCCAAAAAATCTTATAATCATTTAATGTTTCAACTATGATTTTCACTTACGGGGATTTAAAAACTCTCTTTGCTAACAAATACGAACAGACCGCCGCTCCAGCTACTGGCGCGGAGATAAGAAATCTTTTTATCAATCTTGCCGTTCAGAATATCCTTGACCGCAGGAAGTGGAGCTTTGCACTTAAACCTGGAACTGGAACGACTGACGGAACTTCAGGCCTCTCTTTAGCAAGCGACCTTTCAGCGCATGGCATTAAAGATGGCACGTTTAAGATAGCTGGAGAAGTATGGACAAAGATTAACGAGGGCGAAGAAGATTACTATTCAGACGATGCTACAGTTTTTTATATAACAGGGAACAAGTCATCTGGTTTTACCGCTTACTTTCCAAAGTCCGTACCAGCCACAGGACAAGCAGTTACCTATCGCTACTACCAAGACCATACAACATATTCCGATGATGCTGATGTTTGCATTATTCCTAAAGGCGAAGCAGTCGCAGACCTAGCAGTGGGAAGCTATTTTGCATCAGAGGGAGAGAATGAAGATGCCCTACCATTCCTAGAGGCTGCTGAAAATGGAATTGATGAGATGGTTAAACAGGAGAACAGGGGTAAGGCAAGAAGACGCATGATAAGCGCAAATGATTACTACGGGAAGAATATGTATGACCATAAATTAATGTACTAATGAGGAAATTATCACGAAGACCAGCCGAAATACCTAAGAAATATATCTATCAAAATAAATTTGATGGGGGATTAAACCTATTCATTTCTGATGTTCATTTAAAGCCTAACGAATCACCAGACCTTTTAAACTGCCACCCAGAAGAGGATGGAATTATCTCTACTCGCTACGGATATTCTAAATTTGGAAACGCCTCAGGAACACGCACGCGGGGTATGGGATTTTTAAAACTCGATGATGGAACGAAGTATCTTTTAAGAGCCGACGGAACAACTTCTCTTAAAGTCTACAATAAGACAACGACTAACTGGGATGTGGTTTCAGGTTTCACTTATACCGAAGACCTACAGACAGACTTTTGTCAAGCTGGAAACTTAATGTTTATTCAAAACGGTACAGATAGTCTTACTTACTATGACGGTTCAGTTGCAGCAGAACAGACTAATGGTCAAAAAGGAACAGCCTCGATATATTTCCAGGGTTCTCTTATTACTTGGGGTGATTCATCTAATCCACATAGGCTGTATATTTCAGGCACAGGCGCGAATGTTGGTGACTTTTCAGCAGGAAATGGAGGACAATATATAGACATTTCAAAATCTGATGGTAACGCTATAACATCATGCGCCAAGAAAGGAAAAGGCTCTAATAATATTCTGCTTATCTATAAGGGAGGGAAAGCAACGTATCAGTTATACTTTGATGAATCAGGGCTTCCAGTAGTCCAGACTGTTTCACCTAATCGTGGTGCTATCTGCCATAGGTCAGTTGACAACATGGAAGATGATGTTGTTATGCTTACGAAGCTTCCAGCAATAATGACGCAAGGTGAAATGTCTGGATTCTTTGACCAGATAAGAACTAATGAGCTTTCATTATTTGTGAATCCAGAGCTTGAAACAGTCAACCAATCACGTCTAGACCAGTCGGCGGCAATTTTTTACAAGCACAGATACTATCTGGCTTATTCAGAATCAGGGCAAACCTACAACAACAAGCTTTTGATGTACGACAAAAGATATAACTCATGGTGGAAGTGGGACAACATCAGAGCCAACTGTTTCATGGTTTATGAGGACGATAATAATGTAGAACACTTTTTGTGGGGTGATGATAATGGGGGGCAAGTTTATGAATTTGATTATTCAAGAAACGATGACGGAGAAGCTATAAACTCATATTTCACAACCAAGGCTTTTAATGCTGATAAATTTGATGTCTTAAAAACTTGGGCTTATGCAGACGCGCTATTTCGCAATGTTCAGGGGACAGTAACTATTCAGATAATCATAGACGGTGAGTTAATAACCCGCGAAGCAACGGTTGGAGTTACGGGAGCTATTGCTGGTATCGGAGCTTCTTTAATTGGTGACTTTATGCTTGGGGATGATGGGACAGATACAGTCACGACTAATGAAAGCGTTACCAGGCCTAAGAGAATAATGGTTCGTGATAAAGCGAGAACAGCCCAAATTAAGGTAGCGACAAACGCAGTTGACAGCTATTTTTCACTTCTTGATGTTTCTCTTGCCTATAAGGAAAAATCCCCAAGAAAATTCAATAGTGCGGATATAATTCGTTCATAAATAATAATATGAAATTAAGAAGTAATGACCTTGATAATCTTTTCTCAACCACTCTTGCAAATGCGATAACGGCAAGCGATTTGACAATTTATCTCAATGCTGTACCAACTAACGCTACAGAAGGTTTTTTAGTGCTTGATACAAATAATGCCACAAAGCGTGAAGTTATTTACTACAATGCTGTTGGAGCCAACTATGTATCTTGCCCAGCTTTAGGAGGACGCGGACAAGCAGGAACTTCAGCGCAATCACACGATGCGGGAGCGGCTGTTAAGCAGAATTTCTTGAGAGAACACTTTAAACCCGTAAGAGATGCTGTTTTCACGGGCTTTGTGGAGCTTAACTATACAGCAACGTACGCTTCATCTTCAACCATAACAATACCGACAGACCTAACAGCCATATTCACAGTAGGGCATAAGCTTAAACTTACCTTTGCTGAAAGCGGAGCTAAGTTTTTCACCATTCTTTCAAGCTCTTACAGCTCTCCAAATACAACCATAACTCTTTATGGAGATACTGTCCTTGAAGAAACAATTAACAGCATTGAAATGGACGTAAATCCTCAAGCTTATTCTGATAATGACGTTATTGTTTTAAATGAAAAATCAGCAGCCCCTGGAACACCAGCGAGCGGGAAAGCATATCTGTATCAAAAAGACGATGGAAAGCTTTATCTTAAAAATGATGCTGGTACGGAATCTGCTATGACAAAAATAGCTCCAATAACAACAACTGAAGAATCTTCCGCAACACCCACGATAAACGTTGACAAGACAGATATTCACACAATTACTGCTCTGGCTACGGATATTACTTCATTCACTACAAAGCTTTCTGGAACGCCAGTAAACGGGCAAAAACTTATTATCAGAATCAAAGATGATGGAACTGCAAGGGCGATTACTTGGGGAGATTCTTTTGTGTCGAGAGGAGCAACTCTGCCAACTACAACTGTCCCTGGAAAATATTTATATGTCGGGCTGATATACAATTCTACTGCTTCAGTTTGGGATTGTGTAGCATACTCCAAAGAATCCTAATTATGATTTCACCTAGTTTAGACTCATCATCATCCCAGGCTACAGCTTCTGGAAACAGCCTAACTGTTTCCAAGGCATCATCTGGAGATTATAGGCTTGGAATTGTAGCCCTTTCTGTTTATGGAGTCAATAGGCCTGACAATCTTTCGGTGACTTGGGGAGGCGTTGCTATGAGACATTTAGCATCGTGGAATAGTAACTATGCAGCTAACAGAAAAGTCATCTGGTATTACATAATCGATCCGCCAACAGTAGCTGCCAATGTCGTTGCTAGTTGGACAACCGCCGTATCAGCAGTAATGAATGTCACCACGTTCAAAGATGTTGATCCTTTTGATCCATTTGGAACTGTTGCTATTTCTAATGGATCATCTGGCACAACAACAGTCAATGTCACTGCAGAAGTGGGAGACTTGGTTATTGATGCAACTATTAATGAAACAGGTAGCAAAACTGTTGGAGCTGGACAAACGCAGATATATAACAACGGAGGAGCTAATTATTATGCTCTTGGTTCTTATGAATTAGCCACTGGAACAACTGTCACAATGAGTTGGAACGGAACAAATAATGAGTGGTATCAAATGGGCGTGGCTCTTAAACCAGTAAGAAGTTATCCTAAATTTTTAGAAATGTTTTAGTTTTTCCTTATTAAATATTAAAAATAAAGGAGGCGCCAATAATGTCGGAGGAAGCAGTGAACTTGGAGGAGGAGGCGGAGGCGGAGGCGATAATGGAAGAGCTGGCGGTAGTGGATGACTTTACGGAGGAGGCGGAGGAGGCGGAGAACTTGGAGGCGGAGCGGGAAGAATAGGACAAGTGATTATTACATACACCCCTGATTATACTAAGATGTTTCAAATGTTCTAGCTTATCAGGCTATAGCAA
>MWBK01000061.1 GCA_002069025.1 Bacteroidetes bacterium ADurb.Bin302
CCTTTATATCCGTATGGATTCTTTCCCATAGTATAAAAGATTGCAGCTATTATTGCAAATGCTCCTAACGCAAGCATCATCCAAATATATATTAATGAAATATTAGCCGAAGCCAGCCATAATAAAATTAGGCCGGATATGCACGATAAGGCTACAAACGTATATATCAAATGATAGAAATCTTTTTCGGTCAATGCACCTGATGTTAACACATATGCAGGTCCTTGTCTATCGGATGTATCCGTACCTTTTTGTGCATCGCCCAATTCATTGGCTATATTGCATAGTATCTGCAAGAATAAGGTTGTAATAACTGTAAGGGCACAAACTGCTACATTAAAAAAACCATGTACAGCAGCCATCATAGTTCCCAGAACTATGCTCGACATTGACAATGGTAATGTCCTTACGCGAAATGTTTGAAAGTATAAAGGTATCTTATTCATATTATTCTGTTTTAAGGCACAAAAGTACTTCAAAAAATCTAATAATCACAGTCAAAATGATATATGAAAAAAAAACTTATTAAGATATTTCGCACTGATTTTTTGACTTTGTTATTGTATCTATTTACCTTTGCGAAACTTTTGACTATGACTATTCTGAAAATTGGCTCGGTGAGCCTCCCGCTATTGCGGTTCTTTGCCCCTTGCATTCAAAAAGTCAGAACTATGATTTTTATGATTAACTGATTAACTATGATAAAACAGGAATATAAACACTCAGAACTTACTTCTAAAATTATTGGCTGTGCTATGACAGTTCATAAAACCTTGGGCAATGGCTTTCAAGAAGTAATATATCAACGTGCTTTAGAAATTGAGATGATGAAGGAAGAGATCGCTTTTAACCGTGAATTTGAAATGCCAATATTTTATAGAGAACAACAAATTGGTACTCGTAGAGTTGATTTTTTAGTAGAAGGCATTGTTTCAGTTGAATTAAAAGCAATGACCAAACTTGAAGACGTTCACTTTGCACAGGCAATTAATTATTTAGAAGCATACAATTTAGAAATTGGTTTACTTATCAATTTTGGTGAAACAAGTTTGAATTTCAAACGACTTACAAATAAGAAATTCCAACCAGCAATCACACAATCACAAAAATCAAACAAATCAAACAAATCATAGTTCAGACATCCTCCCCCGCTAGCGAGCAGGTTTTAGGTATGATGATACCGATGTAATAAATAAACTCTTTGACAAAAATAGTGGTCTTTTAGTTTCGTATAACGATTTTAAAAAGCAACTTACTGCAGCTTTCAAAACACATTTTAATTTTTAATCAACTATTTTTTTGTCAGTTATCAGCTTTTTACTAACTTTGCACCCACTTTTGCGGCTGTGGCGTAATTGGTAGCCGCGCCAGACTTAGGATCTGGTGCCGAGAGGCGTGTGGGTTCGAGTCCCGTCAGCCGCACAAATTTAAAAAGGGGAGTGTCCTAGACTCCCCGTTAATTTTAAAACAACATGAACGTTTCGCAAAACAATCTTGATGCGGTAAACGCAAAATTGCTGGTAAAAATTGAGCCGGCTGACTACACTGAAAAAGTAGAAAAAGCAGTAAAAGATTTTCGTAAAAAAGCTAATATGCCGGGATTCCGCCCAGGCACCGTACCTGTTGGTCTTGTTAAAAAGATGTACGGAAAGTCTTTCCTTGCTGAAGAAGTAAACAAACTTATTTCTGATGCTCTTTACGATTATATCAAGGAAAAAGATCTTAATATTCTTGGAGAACCAATTCCAACTGAAAATTTCCCTGTACCCGAATTTGAAGATGGTGCTAATTTTGAATTTTCTTTTGACATTGCAATTGCACCTGAATTGAATGTTTCTTTAAGTGCAAAAAACAAAGTAAAATACTACAATATTACAGTAGGTAAAGATCTTATCGATAAACAGACAGCTGCATACCGCGGACGCTTTGGCAAATATGTTCAAACTGAAAAAGTTGAAGAAAAAGATGTTGTTAAAGGCGAATTGCAAGAACTTAATGCAGATGGTTCTGAGAAAGTTGACGGAGTAAAAGTTGAGAACGCTTTATTGAGCCCGGGATATATTAAAAGTGCAGACGAAAAGAAGAAAGTTTTAGGAAAGACTAAAGATTCTTCTTTCGTATTCAATCCTAACAAAGCATTTGAAGGTAATGACGCTGAACTAGCATCATTATTGCAAATAAGCAAGGATGCTGTAAAAACATTCACCGCAGATTGCAAATTTACAATCAAAGAAATTACACGCTACGCAGAAGCTGAAATGAATCAAGAATTTTTTGATGCTTGCTTCGGTAAAGATGTAGTTAAGTCTGAGGATGAATTTACAGCAAAAATCAAAGAAGGCTTAGCTGAACAATTTGTAGAAGATAGCGATATAAAATTTATTATTGATATGCGTGATTTAGTTCTTGGTCAACTAAAAGATGTACAATTCGCTGATGCATTCTTGAAACGTTGGTTAAAAGCTAACAACGAAAAAATGACTGCAGAACAAATCGAGGAAGAATATCCTAAGATGATTGAAGATTTGAAATGGCAGTTGGTTAAAGATAAAATGGCAAAAGAAGCAGGTGTTAAGGTTGAAAAAGCTGACATCGAAGAAGTTGCCAAGAAAGCAGCTAAAGCTCAATTTGCACAATATGGCATGATTGGCGTACCTGACGATATCTTAGATGGTTATGTGCAAGACATGTTGAAAAACAAAGATGGTGCTAAAAATGCAGCTGAACGCGCTGCTGAACACAAAATAGTAGAATTGTTGAAATCTAAGGTTAGTTTGGCAAATACTGACATCACATTTGACGAATTCAGCAAGTTCTTTGAGAAGAAATAAGTTGTTTTTTCACATATTTGTAACAAAAAGGAATCATTTGTGATTCCTTTTTTGTTTTATATACTTTAAGATTTATTTTTTTGTGAATTAGTATTTGCTCTTGTTTTAATAAAATAAAATTATATATCTTTGCTTCCCTTTCTTTATAAAACAGATTATTTATCATAATTATATATACATTATGAATACAGAATTTCAAAAGTACGCAACCAAGCATCTTGGTTTGAATTCCATTGCACTTGAAAAGTACATGGACATTACTAGTAATTATATTTCTCCGACAATTATAGAAGAGAGGCAGCTTAATGTTGCACAAATGGATGTGTTTTCGCGTCTAATGATGGACCGCATAATATTTTTAGGTACACAAGTTGACGATTACACTGCCAATGTAATTCAAGCACAATTATTGTATTTGGATTCTGCAGATCCCGGCAAAGACATCTCTATATACCTAAATACTCCCGGAGGATCTGTATATGCAGGTTTAGGCATCTATGATACAATGCAGTTTATATCAAGTGATGTTGCAACAATCTGTACCGGTATGGCAGCATCAATGGGAGCTGTACTTATGACAGCCGGAGCTAAAGGCAAGCGTTCTGCTTTAAAACACGCCCGTATAATGATTCATCAACCTATGGGTGGAGCACAAGGCCAAGCCTCTGATATTGAAATTACTGCTCGCGAAATACAAAAACTCAAAAAAGAATTATACACCATTATTGCTGAACATTCAGGTAATACTTACGAACGCATAGAACAAGACTCAGATCGTGATTATTGGATGACCGCAGAAGAAGCCAAAGCCTACGGTATGATTGATGAGGTGTTAATTAAACAAACAAAATAATGGCAAAAAAAGAAGAGGGCAGATGCAGTTTTTGTGGCAGATCTGAAAGCGAAGTGGCCTTGTTGATACATGGTGCAACAGGAGCTATATGTAGCGATTGTGTAGAAAGAGCCGAAGAAATTGTAAACGAAACTATTCAAAAAAAGTCAAAATTTGATTTGTCCTTGTCTAATCTGCCTAAGCCGATGCAGATTAAACAATTTTTAGACCAATATGTAATTGGCCAAGATGAAGCAAAGAAAAATTTATGTGTTGCTGTTTATAACCACTATAAACGTCTATTACAACATAAAACCGAAGACGAGGTTGAAATAGAGAAATCAAACATAATACTTGTTGGATCAACAGGAACAGGTAAAACTCTATTAGCAAAAACCATTGCAAAAAAATTACATGTCCCGTTTACAATTGTTGATGCCACGGTGCTAACTGAGGCAGGATACGTTGGTGAAGATATTGAGAGCATCTTAACTCGCCTATTACAAGTTGCAGATTACGATGTTTCATTAGCTGAGCGAGGCATCGTTTTTATTGACGAGATTGATAAGATTGCACGTAAAGGAGATAATCCGTCTATTACGAGGGATGTAAGTGGAGAAGGTGTTCAGCAAGGTTTACTTAAATTATTGGAAGGTTCTGTTGTGAATGTCCCACCTCAAGGAGGTCGTAAGCATCCTGACCAAAAAATGATTCAGGTCAACACTCAAAACATTTTATTTATTTGCGGCGGTGCATTTGATGGCATTGAAAAGAAAATCGGCGCCAGATTAAATACTCGAATGGTAGGATATTCTGCCTCAAAGGATATGCATAAAGTTGATAGAGATAATTTGCTGCAATATTTAGCTCCACAAGATTTAAAAGCATTCGGATTAATACCTGAGATTATAGGTAGATTACCTATAATTACACATTTGGACCCATTAGATAGAGACGCACTTCGCCGTATATTGATTGAACCTAAGAACTCCATTATCAAACAATATAACAAATTGTTTGCAATGGATGGCGTAAAATTAACATTCGATGAAGATGCTCTTGATTATATTGTAGATAAAGCCATAGAATATAAATTAGGCGCACGTGGTCTACGCTCCTTAAGCGAAACTGTTATGATGGATTATATGTACGAAATCCCATCAGAAGGCGTTAAAGAATTACTAATTACAAAAGAAATAGCTAATAATAGGATTAATAGAATGGAGAAAAAAATGCTGATTTAAAAATATGTGTTAAAATCTTGCATTACAAATTCTATTTATTATATTTGCTCTGATTATGTCAGAACACTCATATTTAACAAAACCATTAAAAGAGCACTTCGGTTTTGATTCCTTTAAAGGGAACCAAGAAGCAATTATCGAAAATTTACTTGCGGGCAATGATTCATTTGTACTTATGCCAACAGGTGGAGGGAAGTCTTTGTGCTATCAACTGCCATCATTATTGATGGACGGGGTTGCAATTGTTATTTCTCCTCTTATCGCATTAATGAAAAATCAGGTTGACGCTATGCGCTCATTTAGTGAGGAAGACGGAATAGCCCATTTTATTAATTCTTCTCTTACACGTGCAGCTATTGACGAAGTTAAACATGATGTTCTTGCAGGCAAAACAAAATTACTTTATGTGGCTCCTGAGTCACTTACAAAAGAAGAAAATATAAGCTTTTTACAAGGCGTACGTATCTCATTCTACGCAGTAGATGAGGCGCATTGTATCTCAGAATGGGGACACGATTTTAGACCGGAATATCGCCGCATCAGACCTATGATATCTGAGATTGGGAATGCACCTGTAATAGCCCTTACAGCAACTGCTACACCAAAGGTGCAGCACGATATTCAAAAAAACCTTGGTATGAATAATGCCACCGTTTTTAAATCATCATTTAACAGACCTAACCTATATTACGAAATACGTCCTAAGACACAGAATATTGATAAGGATATTATCAGATTCATAAAAAGTCAAGAAGATAAATCCGGCATCATTTACTGCTTAAGTCGCAAAAAAGTTGAAGATTTAGCCGAAACACTTGTGGTAAATGGAATCAGTGCGCTGGCATATCATGCAGGTATGGATTCTGCCGTAAGGACAGAAAATCAGGATAGTTTCTTAATGGAGAAAGTGCAGGTAATTGTTGCAACCATAGCCTTTGGTATGGGTATTGACAAGCCTGATGTACGCTTTGTTATCCACTATGACATTCCAAAAAGTTTGGAAGGATACTATCAAGAGACAGGACGCGCAGGACGTGATGGAGGTGAAGGTTTATGTATTGCATTTTATTCTTATAAAGATTTACAGAAATTAGAAAAATTCATGCAGGGCAAACCTATTTCAGAACAAGAAATAGGTAAGCAATTGTTGAACGAAACGGCTGCTTACGCAGAATCATCGGTTTGTAGAAGGAAATTATTACTACATTATTTTGGAGAAGAATATACCCAAGACAACTGCTGTAACTGCGACAACTGCTTGAATCCAAAAAAACAAATGGAAGCACAGGACTTATTGTGTACCGTCTTAGATACAATCATAGCGGTAAAAGAAAAATTTAAAGCAGAGCATATTGTTGACGTTATAGTTGGAAAAGAAACGTCAGAAGTGTTAGACTATAAGCACGAAGATTTAGAGGTGTTCGGCACAGGCCAACACGAAGAACCTAGCGTATGGCAAGCAGTAATTCGTCAAGCAATGATTGCGGGTTACATTGATAAAGAAATAGAAAACTACGGAGTGCTAAAGGTTACAAAAGAAGGTAAACATTTCCTTGATAATCCAAGCTCATTCAAAATTACAAAAGATAATGAATTTGATGAGGAAGAAGATGATACACCGGTAAGGCGAGGCGGATCTTGTGCAGCTGATGAAACATTATTTGTAATGCTAAAAGATTTGCGCAAAAAAATGTCTAAACAATTAGGTGTTCCTCCTTTTGTAATATTCCAAGACCCATCACTCGAATCAATGGCCACGACCTACCCTGTCAGCATGGAAGAGTTGCAAAACATCCCGGGCGTTGGTGCAGGTAAGGCTAAACGTTATGGCGAGGATTTCTTAAAGCTTATTCAGCAACACGTAAAAGAGAATGAAATAGAACGTCCTGAAGATTTGCGCGTACGTACTGTACCTAACAAATCGAAAATGAAGGTATTTATTATACAAGCTGTTGATAGGAAAATCAGTTTGGAAGATATTGCAGTATCTAAAGGACTTGATTTTTCTGAATTACTTGATGAAATTGAAGCCATAATATACTCAGGCACAAAAATCAATATCGACTACTTTATTGATGATGCTATGGATCCTGATAAGGCTGAGGAAATCTTTGAATATTTCCGCGAATCTCAAACTGATGATATTGATACTGCCATGACTGAATTAGGCGGCGACTATACAGAAGAAGAAATTAGATTAATACGTATCAAGTTCATTTCTGAAATAGGGAACTAAAATTTTCAATAATATTTTTAAACCAATTAAAAATAAGCGTTCTGCTTTTTGAATTGGTTTTTTTATGCCGATTTCAGTAAGATTAAAACGTTTGTTTTATTAAAACATTTTAACAATTAGGCCTTTTGATTGTAATGCAAACGTTTGTATCTTTGCGCCTCATTAAAAAACAATTTTTATGATAAAAACAAAAAAACTGATTGCGGCATTCGCCATGGTATGTATTTGGGCAGGATGCTCAAAAATGGATGTTCAAGGACCTTATGAACTAGAACAAAGTACACAACAGCTACAAGTAAATGATACGATTTGTACATTATCTTATTCGGAGATTAAAAACAAATACATTGACATCGCTCTTGAACATGAATTAAACAAACCAAATGAAAGTTCGTTAAGATTTGCCAAACAGGCGATAACGGAAATGACAATAGATGAAAAAATAAACGCAATTCAAAGTTTAACAGAACAGAAAAATTCAACTTCATTTAAATCAACAAATAATGATGTATCAGAAGATGAGTTCTATAATTTACAAACTGCCAATTTAATTGAAGAATTAAACAGAAATCCACTTGTAATTGAAGCTATCGAAAGAAGTGATAAAACAGAACCTTTAGAATCGATGATTATTAGCTACAATGGGGGTGACAGCTTGGTTTCTAAAATGAAAGTATTACAGCACATAGAAGAAAATCAAAATACAAACACCCAAACAAAAACAAGAAGCGTTAGATTATGGTTAACGGCAAGATGGGGAAATGAAATACATTACAGATTTACAGAAAGTGTTTCTTCAAAGCTAAAAGATACCATAAAACTCGCAATGGAAGAATGGCAATCGGCAGCCAATTATAAATTTAGCTTCAAGGAAATAGCAAACAGTGGTTGGAACAAATTTGTTTGGGCTATTGGATGCTATTATCACATAAGAGTAGCACAACAGATAGACAATCCTGCACTTGCTGGATGTGCTTCTATAGGATGTGTTCCATGGTCTAATTGCAATATTTCTAGTTATAGCATTAAAAAAGGAACATGTCTACACGAATTAGGACACAATTTAGGTCTGTTACATGAACATCAGAGAGCTGATAGAGATAATTACATTACCATTAAATGGGACAATATTAAAGATGAATATAAAATACATTTCTCAAAAATGTCTATTCTATCAGAATCCTATGGCGAATTTGATATTAACTCTATTATGATGTACTCATCAACTGCATTCTCTAAGAATACGAATACAGTTAATCCATCATTAAAATATACCATTACCAAAAAAGATGGCACTAATTATATTTATAACCGAAAAAATTTATCGGAAGGTGATAAGAAAAATATAAAACTAATTTACAAATAATATGAAAACACTATTAAAAATTATTTTAATAATTTTAGCTATAATGCCGAGTGCTTGTGAGCCTATTACTCCAGCATTATATTGCTTTTCTGAAACATTGTATGCAAAAAATACATTAAACTACGATATTACCGTTCAGTGTTACTTTAGAACATTGGAAGCAGGCGAAAATTGGTGTGAACAAGAACCTATAGCATGGTCAGAACCTATTTTACTGCAACCGGGAGAATGTAAAATGGTAATGGATTATGTACTGCCGGATTACATAAAAATATTTAGAGCTTCTGACGGAGAACTGTTAAACGATGAATTCGGATTTTCACCGACAAAAAGACTCTATGGTCTTAGTCAGAATGACGCAATTATCAATTCAAACGGAGCAGACTCATTAGGTACAATAATAGAAGGAAAAGGAGCTCTCAATGGTGAATCGGGTATGTGTTTATCGTCGGAACGTTACTTATTTGAAAACGTTCCATGGGATGTATATCCTATTTTCATAGACAATCTAAGTTGTGATTATATGCCGGAAGATAACGATAATGAATTAAGAAAACAACTGTACAAAGAACAACTTGATGGTTATTCGGTACTAGGCTGTTTTGAAATGAATCCCAATGCCGAATGCTTTAAATAGGCATATTATAAAACATAAAAATAAAGACAGAAGAAAAACTTCTGTCTTTATTTTTATACCAACGTACAACATTAAACGCTTAGCATCTTTGTAAGCTGAACAAATTCAGCCACACTCAATTGTTCGGGACGCTGATTAAAAATTTCGTTGTCTGCTACAAAATTAGGAGGAAATATCGACTTAAGAGAGTTGCGCAATGTTTTGCGTCTCTGATTAAATGAGGTTTTAATAACCGTTTTAAATAAGACCTCATCACAATCAAGTTTCTGCACATTATTTCGCCTCATACAGATAACTGCAGAATCGACCTTTGGTGGTGGATTAAAAACACCGGGAGGAACAGTAAATAAATATTCTATATCATAATAAGCTTGTAATAGAACACTCAATATTCCGTATGCTTTTTTACCCGGCTTTGATGCTAAACGCTCTGCCACTTCTTTTTGCAACATCCCACTGATAAAAGGTATACGCTCCTTATTATCTAGGGCTTTAAAGAAAATTTGACTCGAAATATTATATGGGTAATTGCCAATTAACACAAATGACTCGCCATTAAAAAGTTTAGACAAATCGTATTTTAAGAAATCATCAAAAATAATGCGACCCTCTAAAGCGGGAAAATTCTCTTTTAAATAATCCACCGATTCGCTGTCCAATTCTATTACTTGTAAATCAACATTAGAATCTTGCAACAGAAATTGAGTAAGGACTCCCGTTCCCGGACCTATTTCTAACACATTAACATATTTATCCGTCTTTATTGTCTCTGCAATGCGCTTTGAAATATTCATATCCTTGAGGAAATGTTGTCCTAAGTGCTTTTTCGGTTTTACGTATGTCATTTGTATAATTTGTTTATCTTTGCAAAGATAAATAAAACCATCGACTGCTATGATAAACCGCTGCGGTAAATTCATACATTCCGTCTTAATAAACATTTTCGACTTCTTCTTCCCTGTTTTTCAGAGATGGATGCCAAAAGAAGTATACCATTATTTGGCATGCGGGACAATTAATACCTTATCAGATTGGGTTTTATATTTCTTGATTTACAATTATGTAGTTCATAAACAAATTGTTGATTTAGATTTTATTGCATTTTCTCCTCATATCGCGAGCTTAATTATTGTAACCCCAATAACATTTTTCATAGGCTTTTGCCTATCAAAATATGTTACATTTACTCAGTCAAACATTCAGACAAACCAACAAATAAAAAGATACGCTTATATTTTGGCCGCTAATTTCTTAATCAGTTATTTTGGACTAAAACTATGCTGTGAAGTTCTTAATATTTGGGCAACCCCTGCAAAGATGATAACCACGGTTTTCACTACCCTATTCAGCTATTTCACGCAAAAGTATTATTCGTTCAAAAAAAAGAAATAAAATGGATGAATTACTAGAAAAAGGACACAGCTTGATTGATAGGTATTATAAATTTATTAAAATACTTATTATGGTTTGTGCATACGCTTATCTGGCTTATGTACTTGTAAACTTTAAAGGCTATAATGAGTTTTTTAATAGTTTCAAAAACATTTCTGCATTTCGCACTATACTACTTGTGCTTGCAGCGCTTTTAATACCATGTAACTTGTTGTTAGAATCAATGAAATGGCAACATCTATCAAAAAAGCTTCAACCGGTTTCATTGTTTAAAGCATATAAATCGGTTTTAATGGGCTTAACAGTTGGTTTCTTTACTCCTAACCGAATAGGAGATCCTTTAGGAAGAGTTCTTATATTAAATGCATGCAATCGCACAAAAGGAATTGTACTTTCTGTTATTGGAGTTCTTGGACAAACATTCTCTACTCTGGTTTGCGGATTGACAGCCGGTATATTGCTAATCGTTTTTTCGCCATTTGAATCTATAAAGGATTCCTTAAATATACAGATCGCATCTATACTGCTTATAATATCTTTTATCTCTCTCTATTTTACCTTACCTCTTTGGGGGAAGATATTATTCCAACGCAACAGATTTAAAAGACTAAGGAGCTTATTAGAAGCCATATCATACATAAACCCACGCAGTTTGTTCTATGTTACATTTTTATCCCTAATTAGATACATTGTGTATTGTTCGCAATATTATTTCTTACTGCGTTTCTTTGATGTAGAACTATCAGTAACTGATGCTGCAATGATACTTCCATTAAATTATTTGATGGTATCTGTAACTCCAACAATAGCATTTTCCGAATTAGGAGTGCGAGGCTCATACGCAGTGTTATTTATCGGAGCATTTGCGTCAAATACTGTCGGAGCAGCACTTGCAGGTATGTCAGTATGGTTCATTAATTATGTGATACCAATGATGGTAGGTTCTATTTTTGTAGGAAAAATGAAAAAGCAAGGAGAAAGCACTACTGCTAATCTATAAAAATTATATGATATAAGGTTTTATTAAGATTATCAAAGATGCATTTGAGTTAACTTTGACAGCAATGAAACAAATACGTATTCTTTGGGCTGATGACGAAATAGATTTGTTGCGCCCTCACATAATTTTTTTAGAAAGTAAAGGATATTCTGTAACTGCTGTCAATAGTGGTCAAGATGCTATTGATGCATGCAACGAGAATAACTTTGAGGTAGTGTTTTTGGATGAAAACATGCCGGGAGTAAGCGGATTGGAGACTCTACTACAAATAAAAAAACAACATCTGGAATTGCCTGTTATTATGATAACCAAAAGCGAAGAGGAGGATATCATGGAACAAGCTATTGGACAAAAAATATCCGACTACCTTATAAAACCTGTAAATCCTAACCAGATTCTTATGGCAATTAAAAAGGTTGTACAAGCTCAGGATATTATTTCACAAAGGACCACGACCAATTACCAATCAGAGTTTATGCGTATTAGTATGCAGATAAATGATTCATTCAATACTGATGATTGGAAGAAAGTATACAAGAACTTGGTTTTCTGGGAATTAGAATTAGAACAAGCCAATAACAATATGGACGAAATGTTGCAAATGCAAAAAAATGAAGCCAATGCAACATTCGTAAAATTCATAAAAAAGAATTATGAAAATTGGTTCAAGGAAAACAATGCGCGCCCATTAATGAGTCCCGATATATTTAAAACAAAGGTATTCCCTCTATTGGATAATGGGGAAAAGGTATTTTTTGTATTAATTGATAATCTTAGACTTGACCAATGGCGGGTAATGCAAAAAGAATTGGCAAAATGGTTTAATTTTACTGATGATGATACTTTCTTTAGCATCTTACCAACGGCAACTCAATATTCGCGTAATGCAATCTTCTCAGGATTGATGCCTTCACAAATAAGAAAGATGTATCCGGAATTATGGGTTGACGAAGAAGAAGATGAGGGTAAAAATATGAATGAAGAAGCCTTAATACAAACTCAACTAGACCGTTTTAGAAAAAAATACAAATTCTCATATAACAAAATAAATACCAATCAGGCCGGAGAAAAACTTAACGAAGGCATTAAACAGTTGCTTGATAATCCGCTTAATGTTGTAGTGTTTAATTTTGTGGATATGCTTTCGCATGCACGTACAGAGGTAAAATTGTTTAGAGAACTAGTTCCTGATGAAGCTGCATATCGTTCTTTGGTTTTGTCGTGGTTTAAGCATTCGTCAATAGCTGAATTCTTTAAAATCCTATCAGAAAGTGGCGTTTCGGTTGTACTTACAACAGATCATGGTGCTATACGAGTAAAAAATCCGGTTAAAGTAATAGGCGACAAAAATACGAATGTCAATCTTAGGTATAAAGTCGGCAAGAATTTGAACTACGATAAGAAAGATTTCTTAGTAATTAATAAGCCGGAACTAATCGGACTACCTTCTCCAAACATTAGTTCTACATATGTTTTCTCATCTAATGATGATTTTATAGCATATCCAAACAATTATAATTACTACGTATCATATTATAAAGACACATTCCAACACGGTGGCATTTCACTTGAGGAAATGATTATCCCAATAATAAGTATGAAAGCTAAGAAACAATGATTCAAGCTCCGTTTTTACATATAGGCAGCCATATCTGTATTCTATCACCATCAGGTGTTGTCAATCCTGATTTTGTATGGAATGCAAAAGACGTTTTAGAGTCATGGGGACTTATTGTTACTATAGGAAAATCGGTTTTTGCTGCGAATGGTCGTTTTGCAGGTACAGACGAAGAACGCATCGCTGATATACAATCTGCTATAGATGATAATAATTGTGATGCGATTTTGTGTAGTCGCGGCGGCTATGGATTAGCGAGAATAATTGATAAGATTGATTTCTCAAAATTACAAGAAAGACCGAAATGGATACTCGGATTTAGTGATATTACACTCATTCACAGCGCATTATCTTTGCATGGCATTACATCAATACATAGTATAATGACTAAAAATTTAGCACTACAAGCTAAGGAAGAGCCTGCATTACGTCTAAAACAATTGCTTTTTGGTGAATTGCCAAGTTATTCAATTGGTTATGAACGATTTAACAAAAAAGGAACTGCATTAGGTAATTTAGTTGGAGGGAACTTATCTGTTATATACGGACTTCGCGGAACAGCATTTGATTTACAAGCTAAAAACAACATACTTTTTATAGAAGACGTATGCGAACCTCTATATCACATTGACCGAATGATACAAAATATTAGACTCGGTGGTATTTTTAATCAGATTTCCGGTTTAGTTGTAGGACAGTTTACTGATATTCAAGAAGATACAAGTTTCCCGGATGGTGTATACGGGATAATTGAAAACGCAGTAAAAGATTATTCTTTCCCGGTTTGTTATGGTTTTAATGCCGGACATACAGATTATAATCTTCCATTAATATTAGGACACAAAACAAGTCTCTCTGTAAGCGACAACGGAGATTCTATACTTACACAAAACATATGAAATTAATCGGTATATTTGATAAAAGCAATAATTTTATAAAAAGTTTGGTAATTATTTTAGTACCATGCTTCTTATTTTGCTTTTCGTACACAATCATTCTTTTAATTGCTAAACTATCCGGAACTGATTTAAACGTAATCGCAACAGACAAATCATGGATGGAGCAAGTTCAATTATTTACATCAATATCCGTTTTCATTTTAGGCGCTGTGGTTTGTGCATCTTTACTTGATAAACACCCTTTTAGCTATATATCAGCAAATAAATCGGTAAAAATTCCTATTTATATTCTTGCTATTTTTTGCCTGTTTTTCTCAGTTCCCTTAATTAACTTCACCACCGAAATAAATAGTCAAATACATCTGCCTGATGCACTAAAAGAGCTTGAAGATTACTTACGTTCAATGGAAGAAGCATCCCAAAATATGACAAAATTGTTTTTATCCGGGAATGGTTTTAAGGATTATCTATTTACAATATTTTTAATGGCTTTAATACCTGCTGTTGGGGAGGAGTTTTTTTTCAGGGGGATCTTACAATCGTATCTAAAAAGCCTAACAAATAATAATCACGCAGCTATTTGGTTGACAGCTTTTATATTCAGTTTAATACATTTTCAGTTCTTAGGATTCATACCGCGTATGTTGCTAGGAGCACTACTCGGTTATTTATTAGTCTGGACAGGATCAATTTGGGTTCCTATAGTTGCTCATTTTACAAATAATGCATTGGCAGTTACGGGTTATTGGCTACTACAACACAAATATATAGATGTTGATATAGACAATGTAGGTGTGGGTGATGATTTAATAATCAATGTGCTATTGCCAACAGCTATTTTAGGAATATTGCTATTTTTATTACGTCATTTATCTTCATCACCTGAAACAGGTAATCCCAAAGCTTGGCGCTCCTTACGACGTAAATAATAAACAATACCAAATTCTTTGGCTCTATTTTGCATTTCTTCGGTCCCTAATTCGGCATAAGCTTTCTCTATTTGATCCCAAAGATTTAAGATAAGTGCATCTGCCTGAATACGCAATTTTTGAACTGATTCCAAATATCTGTCTGTATTCTTTTTTGATACTTTCTTTGTTTGGAAACTATCACAAAATTGATCATAATGAACTGAAACTTTGCTTATTGCTGGATTATAAATAGGAGCTCCACCACTGCGTGTACGCTCGCTTTCACCATCGATAATATTCTTGCCCCATTCAATCAGCAACATCTCTGTACTCAAATCAGGAACTGAATAATTATCAGGTAATAGTTTGTATAATAGTTTCTTCTCAGGTTTAATCTCGTTACGTTGGCAAGATAGATTCAATACTTGAATAAAATGTGAAATATACATACGAACCATTCGCACTTGATTCTGGTACTTTTGATTTTTTGCAAACTGAGTTTCAACAGAAGTTTTATATTCAGCTATCGCTCTCTCAAAAAAAGGAATAAAGGCACTAATCTCATGCACTATCTTTGAAGAGTAAGGAACATTTTCTGCACCTTTTAATTCATATTGCTTGCGAGCAACCTGAAGAGCTCTCATTCGAGCTGCGTCAGTATTAGGTAAACGTCGATATGGCATGGCTTTTTTCGATTAAATTATTGATTTACCGAGGTAAAAATAGAAACAATAATTGAAACGAAAAAACTTTTCAACAAAAAAAATATTTATTTTTTTCTACAAAGCAAGGATTTAGCAAAATTTAGTAGTACAATATTCTTATTATCAGAGCATTGTAAATTCTTTATAGATTCGACTGATTCATTAAAATAAAAATTCATCTTCTCTTCGCACCGAAAATCCACTCCGGTTTTTTTGTATATTTCAGTGATTGCAGCAATTTTATCGGAAGCATGTTTTGGATCATTATTTGCTACCCAATTTTCTAATTCAGCCTTGGTCTCTGCTTGTGCTAAAGAACTAGCTTCAATAAGTAAAAATGTCTTTTTATTAGCAAGTATGTCGCCTCCTATATTTTTACCGAAAACAAGTTTATCTCCAAATACATCCAGATAATCATCACGTAATTGAAATGCTATACCTATGTTTATACCAAAATTATATAAACAATTGGCATCTTGGTCATTGGCACCGCCTATAATAGCACCGATTTTTAAACTTCCTGCAAGTAGCACAGCTGTTTTTAGGCGTATCATTTCTATATAGTCTACCATAGAAACATCCGTACGTGTTTCGAACTCCATATCATACTGCTGACCATCGCAAACTTCTAATGCAGTCTGAGAAAACACATCAAGAACTTTCTTTAATACATTAGGAGGACAATCGGCTATTAGCTTGTATGCCTCAATAAGCATTGCATCACCGGATAATATTGCAGTATTATCATTCCAACGTTTATGCACTGTGGGTTTACCTCTACGCGTATCTGCTTTGTCCATAATATCATCGTGCAAAAGAGTGAAATTATGGAAAACCTCCAAAGCTATTGCAGGATTAACCGCACTTTGCAAGTCATCTGTATATAGATTACAAGCCATTAATGCTAAAACCGGACGTAGGCGCTTTCCGCTTAAAGAAAGAACATATTCTATGGGATCGTACAAACCGATCGGTTCTTTCTTCCAATTCATACTAACTATGGCTTGCTCAACCAAAGCAAACAATTCGTCTTGTGTTTTTTGCATATCTACCTCCCTATTTCGTTTTCAATAATATCCGTCATTACGTCTTTAATATCCAAACCGGCAGCACGAACTTGCTGTGGGACAAAACTTGTAGCAGTCATTCCTGGTGTCGTGTTTGCTTCCAGGACATACGGAACACCGTCTTCACTAACTATATAGTCAATGCGTACAATGCCTTTGCATCCCAATATATCGTAATATTTTGCTGTTTGAGCTTGGATTTCGGCTGTCAGTTCGGGAGACAAGCGCGCAGGAGTAATTTCTTGCACTTGACCATTGTATTTAGCATCATAATCAAAAAACTCATTTGATGTTACAACCTCTGTCAAAGGGAAAACAACTGTTTTGCTTTTTGTTTTATACATACCGCAAGTTAGCTCCGTGCCTTTTAAGAAAGATTCAACAATAACCTCATCACCCTCTTGAAAAGCCATATCAATAGCCGGTATAATTGTTTCTTCGGCCTTTACTTTAGTAACTCCGAAGCTACTACCTCCAACATTTGATTTTACGAAACAAGGTAAGCCTAATTGAGATATAATATTTTTTGCATCAAACTCATTCCCTTTACG
This sequence comes from Bacteroidetes bacterium ADurb.Bin302, assembly GCA_002069025.1. The sequence goes on from MWBK01000061.1 coordinate 17,289, forward strand.
TATCAAAATAGATTTTGCAGTTTTAGCACCAAAGGCTTGCAAGTATCTGTTACATGCAAATTTATTGAAAGTCATTGAGGCTGCTAATACACCACAACAAGAGTATTTTAAACCCAACAAATCAAAATATCCTTGCAAAATTCCGTTTTCGCCGGGTGTTCCGTGAATTGTTATGTACGCAAAATCAAAATTATGTTTCTTGCCGTCAGACGACACATAAGAAAAGTCATTTTTGTCAATCGGATATTTTTCTGTTTCAGATAATTCTGCTTGCCATGCCTTTTTTGTAATAGTTACAACTGTCGTTTCGTACCTATCTGCATCAATAAAAGATTTGATTCCTTGTGCACTTCTTAAAGACACACCAAACTCTGAAGAGTCACCTCCGGCTACAATTGCAATCTGTGGTTTCATAACAATTTTATACTAAATTGATTGTTAACAATCTTGAGTCAAACAAAGTTTCAAAAATACTACAATTTTTTCAATACAATAGGCATATTTTGTCATCTTTTTTGTTATTTGTAGATTAATTAGAATCCTAAAAGTTTCGTCCTCTCATACTTTTTTTGTAAATTTGTACGTTTATTGAGCATTGAAATTAATACTAATTTTTATTACAATCAGATAAGTTATGAGTGAAGAAGAAAAGACGGCTACAAATAGCTATGAAGCCAGTAGTATTACCGTTCTAGAAGGTTTGGAAGCTGTTCGTATGCGTCCGGCCATGTACATAGGTGATATTAGTGTAAAGGGTCTGCATCATTTAGTTTATGAGGTCGTAGATAACTCCATTGATGAAGCTCTTGCCGGTTACTGCACACATATAGAAGTAACCATCAACAAAGACAACTCAATAACAGTAAGAGACGACGGTCGTGGTATCCCTGTTGATATGCATAAAAAAGAGGGTAAATCAGCATTAGAGGTTGTTATGACTGTATTGCACGCGGGTGGCAAATTCGATAAAGGCAGCTACAAAGTATCCGGAGGTTTACATGGTGTAGGTGTATCGTGCGTAAATGCACTATCAACTTCACTTCGCGCTGAAGTTCGCAGGAATGGAAAACTATACATGCAAGAGTATCGCTGCGGTAAACCTGTGGAACCGGTAAAGGTCATCGGCACTTCAGAAGAAACAGGTACAATGGTAACCTTTCTTCCTGACTCAAGCATCTTCATAACTACAGAATATCACTACGACATTCTTGCTAACCGCTTACGCGAATTATCATATTTAAATGCAGGTATTCGCCTTTCTCTTACAGACAATCGTGTTGTAAACGAAGATGGTTCATTTAAAAATGATGTCTTTTATTCAAAAGAAGGATTAAAAGAATTTGTCTTGTTTGTAGATGAAGCACGCGAGAAATTATTTAACGAAGTAATTCATATATCAACAGATAAATATGAGACTCCTGTGGATATCGCAATGATATATAATACAACATACAACGAAAATATCCACTCTTACGTTAACAACATCAATACGATAGAAGGAGGAACGCACCTTGCAGGATTTCGCCGCGGACTTACTCGTACCTTGAAAAAATATGCAGAAGACAATAAATTACTTGATAAGTTAGAAAAACAAAAAATCGAACTTGATGGTAACGACTTCCGCGAAGGTTTAACTGCCGTTATCTCAATTAAAGTTGCAGAACCACAATTTGAGGGTCAAACAAAAACAAAGTTGGGAAACAACGAAGTAATGGGTTCTGTTGATATGGCTGTAAGTGAGGCTCTTGGAAATTATCTTGAAGAGCACCCTCGCGAAGCTAAACTTATTGTCGACAAAGTTATTTTAGCAGCTACAGCACGCCATGCAGCACGTAAAGCACGTGAACTTGTACAGCGCAAATCTCCATTAGCAGGAGGCGGTTTACCCGGTAAATTAGCTGACTGCTCAAGCAAAGATCCTTCTGAGTGTGAAATATTCCTTGTAGAGGGAGATTCAGCAGGTGGTACGGCAAAACAAGGCCGTGACCGTAGAACACAAGCTATTTTGCCTTTACGTGGTAAGATTCTTAATGTTGAGAAGGCTATGCAACACAAAGCATTTGAGAGCGAAGAAATTCGTAACATATACACAGCTTTAGGTGTAACAATTGGTACAGAAGAAGATTCAAAGGCATTGAACATGAATAAACTTCGTTACAACAAAGTTATCATCATGACTGATGCTGATATTGATGGTAGCCACATTGCCACTCTTATTCTTACCTTTTTCTTCCGCTATATGAAAGAATTAATAGAAGGCGGACACGTATATCTGGCAACTCCTCCACTTTACCTTTGTAAAAAAGGCAAAATAGAAGAATACTGCTGGACAGAACAACAACGCCGTACATTTATCGAAACTTATGGTGGCGGCAGCGAATCTGCAGTATATGTACAACGATACAAAGGTTTGGGTGAAATGAGCGACGAGCAATTGAAGATGACAACCATGAGCAAAGAACATAGAACATTACGTCAAATTACAATTGAGAATGCAGTTGCTGCCGATCATGTATTTTCAATGCTGATGGGTGATGATGTTGCTCCACGTCGCGAATTTATCGAAAAGAATGCTACATACGCTAATATTGATGCTTGATAGGATATGAATATTTGCGTTTTTTGCTCATCAAGTGATAAAATTGCCGATTCTTACGCAGAGTCTGCGGAACAACTAGGCAAATGGATTGGGCTTAATAGTCACACATTGGTATACGGAGGTGCCTCTAAAGGTTTAATGGAAGTCTGTGCCAAATCTGTATTCGAAAATGGGGGAGACGTTATAAGTATAATCCCGCATTTTGTTGATAGCAGAGGTATTGTTAGTCAATATGCAGGACAGGTTTTCAGAGTTGACAACCTTGCCCAACGCAAAGAAATGATGCAGGAATATGCTGATGCATTTGTAGTTCTTCCCGGTGGCATAGGCACTTTAGACGAGTTATTCAGTGCATTAGCCTGTTGTGTAGTTGGAGAGATTTCAAAACCCATAATCATTTTGAATCAAAATGGCATCTACGAGAATCTGCAACAGCAAATAATTCGCATGACCCAAGAAGGCTTTATCCCAAAAGAGCCTCAATTTGAAGCTCAATTTGTGGAAAATGTTGAACTTTGCATAAAAGCATTATCATTCATTGATTCAGAAAACCAACAATAAAAAAATTGACGAAATGAAGTTTACATCATTATGCACCGAAATATTTAGTCAGTCTATTAATAACTACCATAAAACCGATAATGTTGATGCTAGTATATACAATCCTTATCCTAGCAAATCCATAGAATATTATCTTTATTTAAAAAATTGGATTGATACAGTTCAATGGCATTTAGAAGATATAATAAGGGATCCGAATATCGAAGCTCGTGAAGCCTTAGCCATTAAACGCCGCATTGACAAGTCAAATCAAGATAGAACAGACCTGGTAGAATTGATTGATAGCTATTTTCTAGACTTATACAAAGATGTAAAACACTTAGATAGTGCTACTATCAACACAGAAAGTCCGGCATGGGCAATCGATCGATTGTCGATCTTAGCTCTCAAAATATATCACATGAAACAAGAAACCTTGCGTTCCGACTCATCTGCAGATCATAAAAAGCAGTGCGAATGCAAGTTAGCCATACTAAATCAGCAAAACATAGATCTACAAACGGCTATTGACCAATTATTAGAAGATATCGCATCAGGACGAAAATTCATGAAAGTATACAAACAAATGAAAATGTATAACGACCCTGAATTGAATCCTACACTATACGGCAATAAATAGAAATGGCACGAATCCTTGTAATTCGGTTTGCATCCTTGGGAGATATCGCTATATCAATACCTCCGGTATTAGCTTTTGCAGAGCAATATCCAAATCACGAGTTATTTTATTTGAGCAATAAGCGATTCGCATCTCTATTTGAAACTATGCCTGATAACGTACACTTTATTGGTGCCGATTTAAAAGGAGAACACTCTTCTTTATATGGATTATATAAACTCGCTAAAGAATTTAGGAAACTGAAGATTGACTATGTTGCTGATTTTCATAATGTTATAAAAAGCCAATTTATCTGCAGTATATTGAGATTATCCGGAATTAAAATTGCATCACGCAAGAAAGATAAAATAAGCAGATTAAAACTATTGCACAGACATGGAAAAGCCATCTATGATTTAAAATCGTATCACGAACGATATGCAGATGTTTTCGCAGATTTATCTCTCCCTATAAAACTGAAGTTCCAAAAACTTAATATACCATCACCAATAATTAAGCCTGAAAACGAAAAGTGGATAGGTATAGCTCCATTCTCTGCACACAAAGGCAAAATATATCCAATAGAAAAAATAGAAGAAATTGTTGCATACTATTCATCAAAGGCCAATATAAAACTTTTCTTGTTTGGAGGTGGTAAGTATGAATCTTCTGTATTTGAGAAATGGATTGATACATATAAAACTCCTTTTTCAATGGTAGGCAAATACGAACTACAAGAAGAGCTTGGAGTTATGGGAAAATTAGATGTAATGGTCTCTATGGATTCTGCAAATATGCATCTCGCAGCATTAATGAATACAACTGTAATCTCTATATGGGGACCATCGCATCCTGCTATAGGATTCAGACCGTGGAATCAGAATAAAGACACCTTTATACAAATAGACCTGCCATGCAGACCATGCTCAGAATGGGGTGCAAAACCATGCAAAAGTGGTGATTTTGCTTGTATGCAAGGTATAAAAGTTCAAACTATTACAAATAAAATTGATAGTCTGATATATGGCAAAAATTAATAAGAAACGTATACTTATTGACCTTTACATGATCAAACACCCGAATTGCGGATTTGGTCAGATTGCTATTAATTATGCAAAATACTTTCTTAACGAATACCATGCCGGCGAAGACTTTGATATTTATCTGTTAGTTCCAAAACAATATATAGGAGCTTTTGGTACAGAAGTTAAATATATAAATGCAGTATGGTGGAAAAAAATTTTTAAGAAATGTATCCCATTTATGGACATTTGGCATTCCACAAATCAAATACCAAGATTTATGCCATACGCCAAAAAAACAAAATATTTGCTCACACTGCACGATTTTAACCACGAATACGAAAAAAAAGGTGCAGCATTGCGGCATAGTAGGAGACACTGGGCTGCACTAATTAAACGTTCGGACCTAATTGTATGTATATCGCAGTTTACCGCAGCAGAAACAAAGAAATACGCTAATATCGAAGGTAAACCAAACCCTATGGTAATTCTAAACGGAGTTGAGCAATTTGACAACCAAATTGCTAGCAAACCAACAAGCATCGTTTCTGATAAGCCGTTTTTCTTCAGCATAGGTGAAATGAGGGCTAAGAAAAACTTTCACGTATTACTTGATATGATGAAATTGATGCCTGACAAGCAATTATATCTTGCAGGTTCTCCTACTACAGAATATGCTGCATTATTAAGCAAACGCATTCAAGATGAGCATATTGACAATGTAAAAATGTTGGGTAGAATAAGTGATGAGGAACGTATTTGGCTATATGCAAATTGTGAAGCATTCGTATTTCCTTCTTTGTTTGAAGGCTTTGGATTACCCATTATTGAGGCTATGCAATTTGGGAAGCCTGTATTTTCATCTACCTTTACAAGTTTAAAAGAAATTGGTGGAGAATATGCTTTCTTTTGGCAGAATTTTGATGCAAAAACAATGTCTGAAACTGTTAGGAATGGTCTTGAAACATTTAAAAACGACAATACTCTAGCAGAAAAAGAGAAAGAATATGCTGCCGGTTTTTCTTATCAAAAGAATATTGAAAGCTACTTAAAGCTCTATCGAGAATTGCTTGCTGATTGAGGACACAACAGAAAGACAAAAGCCAAAAAAAACATTGTTCCTTTGGGCAAATAAAAGGGCATCTCTATTTGCATTATCATAAAAAATATCACCATAAAAACCAGTAATGGATAGTTATGACGTTTTATGGATATAACAAACAGATAAATAGTCATAGCTAAAGATAGTAACACTCCGACTATACCGGTCTGCATCAAATCTCCTATAAATTGATGATGAGGATTTGCCAATCCTACATATGCAAATTCATAGCCTAATGAATGTGCGAATTCTTCCGAATCCATTATAGCTCTTATTCCCTCAACGCCTGTTCCCAAAAGGTAATTAGTTTTTATGTATGCGAACGCTGTGCCAAAATTCTGCACACGAGCGGTATCTTTAAAAAATGATTCAATAAAAGGACTAGCAAAATACATAGCTATTACAAGCATAATAAAAGACAAGGAGGTCCCGAATATTATCAGCTTTTTGTGACGCCTTAAAAGATATGCAATACCTAAAACAAACACTAAAAACCAAGTAATAATACCTATGCGAGATTGGGTTATTAACACCAAAACCAGTGACATACAAGTATATATTGCTAATTCTATAGTGTTAACACGCGAAATATCCAGCTTTTTTTGCCACATATAAAATCCACAAGCCAAAGCAAATAAATAGGCTACCGCATTATATGTAGGATGATAATAATTAGACCACGCAAATATGTAATCGTAAACGGCAATATCATTAAACGTCGCTTTTTTAATTACAAACCAATCGCTTATCGGCATATTTAAATATACACTTTGAGCTATCCAGCAACATAATGATATACCTACAAATACGAACATAAACCTAAAAAATAAAAGCAAAATCATGTCTCGCATATTTTGTTTTATTTCTATTAAACAAAATACTATTGGTACAACTAAAAACAACAAATACACAAATAGTAATCTATTAAGACCTTTGTTAAATTCAGGCATCCATATTAAACTAATTAAATGCCAAGAAAAATACATTACAGCAAGCCAAAACATAAAATCAGGAATCCGAAAATGCTTATTCCTGATGCCATAATAAATCGCATATAAAGCGAATAAAACAAATGTCTGCCACTCTAAGTGTATTGTAAAATTTAGAGCGAGAATCCATATTGATAAAAATGCGTATAAGATCTTAGTCTGAAGATTAAACTCTTTGAATGGAGGATAAAAGGAAATCCATAATAATGATGACGATATAATGAACATGGCTATCGCTGCATCATAAAAAAAAGCATATTGCTGCTTAATATTATAAAACGCGTTGCTTGGGAATGCTAATTGTAGTACGAATTCCAAGCATAGCAACAATAAAACAAGGATTTGAGGAATAAATACTAAGTATTTACTCATAGTAGTTTTATTACAACACATTCTTAAATCTCTCAGGTATATTTACAACCAAATGCCAACAAGCCATTGATGGTTTATTTAGTGCATATATAGGACGACAAATTGTTTGAAATATTCGGGCTATGGGTAAATATTTATCACCATTTTTGGCTGTTTTGTTTGTTACAAAATTAATCGTTCTAAAACGCTTTTTTATATGCCTAGTCCAGCCTGCCGCCATTCTGTCTTTATCCGAAAATCTACTTTCAAGTATGTTTTTATCAAAACATCCAAAATGAAATAAATAGAGATTCGCATCTATATGAAAATTATGCCCTTTAACACGATGAAAACCTGATCCCCAACGTAGCGGTTTGGAAACTATAACCGGTTTAGTATATCGCGACGACACAAATGCGTAACTTCTTTGCTGTAAAAATAATTTGCCTCCGTCTATCTCTGATTCTTTATTCAAATTTTGACCTACATCCATTCCTAAACCTGACATACAAACGGGGCAATCAATTTGATTTAGGTATTCTGCTAATGTACAATTACATTTAGGATCTACCACTAAATACTCATCTGTATCTGTGCCAACTACTAAATCATATTCTTTTAATAACTGAGCAGCCTTTTGCGATAATATAAGTATTCGCATCTTATCTGCAGCAACAATATGTCCGGTAATTCTTGGATATTTTATAACATTTGTTTTTCCCAAATTAGCAGGAATAGATTGATCTTCTCCGTCGAGTAAAATGTATATATTCTCTTCTCCGAAACAATTTCCGTAGTAATTTATCCATTTTTCAAGAAAAAATTCATCATTTCTCGCCATTGTTATGGCGCATATTTTTTTCATGACACAAAAGTAAGGATTTTTTTACTACTTTTGCAAATTCTATTTAAGAATCGTATGGCGATACCAGCGCAAATAAAACTTCCTATACAAGACTCCTTTGCATTATACGAAGAGGCCTACGCAAAATCTTTACATTCAAAAGATGCAATCCTTATGCCTTTAATAGAACACTTACGCCAATCAAGCGGTAAACAGATGCGTCCTATTTTGGTTTTGTTATGCGCAAAGTTATGTGGTATTGTTACACAAAACACCTTACATGCAGCAATTGCATTAGAGTTACTTCATGTTGCCAGCTTAATACACGATGATGTTGTTGATGAGTCTGATAAACGTAGAGGCTACGCTTCGATACGCGCCAAATTCAATAACAAAATTGCAGTTTTAGGAGGTGACTTCATTCTTTCATCTGCCCTATCGGAAGCTGCATCCACCGAAAGTACAGCAATTATTAAGGTTATTGCCGGACTGGGTAAAAATCTAAGTGAAGGTGAATTATTACAATTAGAAACCATAAATGAAAATCACTCGAACGAAAAAAAGTATTTTGATATAATTAGCCGAAAGACAGCAGCTCTTTTTGCAGCATGCGCAAGACTTGGTTTTATTTCATCTACAAATACTGATATTGAGACAGAACAGAAGATCGTATCTATTGGCGAGATTATTGGAACATGCTTCCAATTAAAAGATGATATTTTTGATTACGAAGCTAGCGATAAAATTGGCAAACCAACCGGTATTGATCTTGCCGAGGGTAAGCTTACCCTTCCTTTGATTCATGTAATAGAGAATTCTTCTGATGCAGAAAAGCAACGCATTAAAGAAGCTATTGAAAATAAAGAAATAATTTATCTACAAGACTTAGCTCACCAAAAAGGAGGAATCAATTACGCAATAAAAAAGTTGCACGAACTACAAGAAAATGCTCTTTCTATATTAAATGAATTCCCGGAAAGCCCTGCAAGAACTGCAATTAGGGCTTATACCGAATACGTAGTTGACAGAAAATTATAAATAAAAAAAGGCGGACCCTAAGATCCGCCCAAGATTAAGCTCATTTACGTAAGTTGGCTTCTTTTATCACCATCGTGCGTCCGTCTAATTCTGTGCCATTTAATGATTCCATGGCTTTTTGGCCAGCAGCATCGTCTGAGATTTCAACGAAAGCAAAACCTTTTGATTTACCGGTTTCGCGATCTTTGATAATCTTTACTGAAACTACTTCACCATACTCTTGCATAACTTTTGATAAGTCACTTTCCTTTAGCTTATAGCTAAGGTTTCCAATGTAAAGGTTCATAAAGAAAAATAGATAAATAAATAAATGTTTCGCAATTTTGAAATTCAAAATCGCAGCGCAAAGAAAGTCATAAATTTTGGATTTACAATTTTTTCAAGGGGAAATTATTGTTGTAAGACTTCCATTCTGTTAGCATCTAAGCGAATAAAAGTAAATAGCAATATCGTAAAGCCCCACATAGAAGAGCCTCCATAACTAAAAAATGGAAGCGGAATACCGATAACAGGAACCAAGCCTATTACCATCCCTATATTGACGCAAAAATGGAAGAACAAAATACTAACTACGCTATAGCCGTAAATTCTACTGAATGGCGATCTTTGTCGCTCTGCCAGAATGATAAGCCGAATCAACAGTATAACAAACAAAGCAACAACGAAAAAGGTACCTATAAAACCTTTTTCCTCACCTATAGTACAAAAAATAAAGTCAGTGTCTTGTTCCGGTACATAATTCAGTTTTGTTTGAGTGCCATTTAAGAAACCTTTGCCTATAAATCCACCCGAACCTATTGCGATCTGCGATTGTCGTACATTATAACCTGCTCCTTGCGGATCATCTTCTAAACCTAAAACAATTTTTATACGTATTTGTTGATGAGGCTCCAAAATCTTGTTAAAAGCATAGTCTGCAGAATAACAAAGAGCAATTGTACCAATCAAAAACAAAGAAAGCATGAAATATGTTTTTCGTCTCTTGTATACGCTCCATGTAATCAATAACAATATACTTGCAGTCATGTTCATTAGCAATATGTTCGTATGCGAAATCCACGATGCATTTATTAAATTTATAATTCCACCTATAAAATAGATTATAATATTTATAACTATATATAATTTGATAAATGGTATATCATTCAAATAGTATTTTATAAGAATTGCGCCTATAATTATTGCAAGTACAAACACAATTATATAACCATATCTTTCGACTGATGGCAGCTCACCAACCTCTAAAGGAATATTGTTAAACCTTAAAACTAATATAAAAAACAAAACAATAATGAACCCAAACATAAGAAATGAGCCATCCATACCTTCGCGGAATAACACTAATAAGAAAGCCGCAAAAACCAATGCAGAACCGGTTTCACTCTGCCCAACAATAATCAACATAGGCAAGCATATTATTGTTGCAATAATAGCAATATTACGAGCTTGGTGCAGATTAAACTGATAAGAACTCATGAATTTTGCCAAACACAAAGCAGTTGCGAATTTTGCAAATTCCGCCGGCTGTATACTGAAAGATCCTATTTTAATCCATGAATGTGAGCCTTTAATGTCTGGCGATATAAAAATTGTTGCAACTAGTACCACTATCATCAGCCCATAAAATAGATAAGCTATATTGTTATAAAATTTACCATCAATAAGTAATACTAAAATCGATAAAACTGCGGCACAAGAGATCCATATCAATTGCATACCATGACGCATCGAGAAATTAAATATTTCCGGATGTTCAAAATCATAACATGCGGCGTATATTGTTACCCATCCGGCAATAACCATAACAATATAAATTGCTATAGTCCACCAATCCAATGATTTAATCAGGCTTACTTTCCGTTCCATTTTCCGTTGTATCTCCGTAAAATTTTGCGTTCATTATTCTTTCTTCCAAATATAAACGATTTGGACTAATTGAACGACGTAAATATTTTTCAATCATTAAGCTTGCAATAGGAACAGCCCATGTTGCACCAAAACCGGCATTTTCAACATATACGGCAATCGCTATTTTAGGATTGTCTTTAGGCGCAAAAGCAATAAAAATGGAGTGATCTTTTCCGTGTGGATTCTGTGCAGTTCCTGTTTTACCGCAAAATTCCAAACTATCAATTCGTCCGATACGTGCAGTACCTGCCATTACAGCACCTAGCATACCTTCATGCACAACATCAAAGTACTTCGATTCTATAGTTGAATAATGCTTAGTTCTATATTTAATATCAATGCTATCACCCTCAATAGACTTCATTATATGAGGTGTATAGAAATAACCTTTATTAGCTATACAAGCTGCTAAATTTGCTGTTTGAATAGGAGTTGCCAATACCTCACCTTGACCAATTGAGATTGAAATTATAGTAGAAGACCTCCAATGGTTCTTACCATATATCTTATCATAACGCGAACTCTTAAGAATTAATCCGCTTTTTTCGTTAGGGAAATCAACACCTAATTTGTCGCCAAAACCTAGAGAAGTTACATGACCACGCCAAACATCATACGCATGGCTTGATGTTTTGTACTTAGCAAGATTATTATCTAACATCTCTCTCAAGCAAAAACAATAATATGCATTACACGAGTTTTGAATTGATTGCGGCAAATTCAATGGAGAAGAATGTGCGTGACAACCTAATTTACGCCCTCCTCCGTAAAAATAACCTCCATGACAAGGGAAAGTTGTATTATAATTGATAAGTTCCTCCTGTTGCATTACAAGTGCCTGTACAAGTTTAAATGTAGAACCAGGAGGGTACATAGCCATCATGGGTCTGTCGAATAATGGTTTATTCGGATCTTTCAATAATTCCGAATAATTGACTGAGCGTTTTCTACCAACTAACAAAGACGGATCAAATGAAGGGCTGGAAACCAATGCCAATATTTCGCCTGTACTAGGTTCTATAGCTACAATACTTCCAAGTTTGTAGTTCATCAACTCTTCGCCATATTGTTGAAGTTCTATATCAAGTCCAACAGTTACATTTTTGCCTGATTTTGGTAAAATATCTCTTTCGCCATTCTGATATCTACCTTTAATACGACCATGTACATCACGCAGCAAAATCTCAACACCCTTTTCACCTCTAAGTTGCTCCTCGTATGTTTTCTCAATACCCGATTGGCCTTTATAGTCACCTTTCTTATAGTAAGAATCCGATTCTATCTGTTTTTGATTAACTTCACCAATAGAACCAATTGCGTGGGCACCATGTGGTACTGTATATTCTCTCAAAACGCGTTGCTGAACAAATGTACCGGAGAAACGAAATTGTTTTTCTTGAAATCTACCATAATCTTCACCTGATAATTGCGACATAAACACTTGCGGAGTATATCTTGAATATCCGGGATTATTTTTACGGTCCTTTATTTCATTAATCCTTGTGATGAATTCTTCTTTCGTAATATTAAGTGTATTACAAAATGTCAATGTATCAAAATCGTGCATCTCACGCATAATTAACATCACATCATACACAGGTTGATTCGAAACAATTAATTTTCCGTTTCTATCATATATAAGACCTCTTGAAGGGTATATTGTTTTTTTAAGGAAGGCATTACTATCTGCATTATCTTTATAAGAGGCATCAACAATCTGTAAAAAAAACAGACGACTAATATATATTATGGCAACAAATACTATAATCCAAGTAATAGTTTGTTGTCGTTTTTTGTAGTCTTGTTTATTTCTATAGTAACTCATTTTTTTCGCGCCAAATCATAACAGAGTATTAGAAGCAAAGTAACAATGGTATTAGATACAACACGCAAAAGAGTAAACCAAAAAAATCTTACAGAAAGTGTTTCTAAATAAAACAAAAGAGCATGATGCACAAAAACAATTCCTATTGCATATTTAATATAATTTCCAAAACCAAAACTTTTAATTGATGGAGATGTTAATGCAAAATCATTATGCGAAAACAATGCATTAATCCAAGTATTACGGAAAAACGCAACAAATACACAGGCAAACGCGTGTATTCCCATAGTATTACTAAACATATCTATAAGCATACCAAGAATAAACGACAAAATCATTGCCCAATTCTTATTGATGCCAACAGGTAAACTTAATATGAAAATTACATATATGTATGGGCTTATAAATCCAAAATAATCAATATTGTCAAATAACACAACTTGTAAGAAAACAAGCACAATAAATAAGACAGTATTTCGTAAGATTGATTCTATCATTATTTTATGCTCCTTTCCAATTCTTGTAATTCAGTACTGTTTGCAAATACGATAATATCAACATACGACAAACGTCTGAAATCGGTTGATAATTCTACTTTAATAGAATAAAAATTATCTGATTCTGTCAATTCTTTTTCTACAACTTTACCTGCAGGAATTCCTTCCGGAAAGATTGATGAAAAACCACTAGTACTAAGCGTTTCGTTAAGACGAACAGGTACGTGACGCGGAATTTCCTCAAGACTGGCATACATAGGATTAACTCCATCCCAAACTAAAGAACCAAAATTTTTACAAGAATCAAGACGACAACTTATTTTTGACTGCGGATTTAATAATGATAAAACTACGCAGAAATTCTTTGAAACGGTTTGAACAACACCCACAATACCTTCGCTACAAACAACTCCCATATCAGGTTTTACTCCGTCTCTTTCACCTTTGTTTAAAGTTATATAATTTTGAAATTTATTGACCGTATTGCCAATAACCTTAGCCCTGATATAATGATAATCTTTATCTGCATCAATATAAATTGAATCTTGTACAGTGTCTTGGTAAGTCGACATCCTATTTGACATTTCCAATAATTGATTTTTTAATGCAGTATTTTGTTCTGATAGTAAATCGTTATTATGACGTAGGTTAAAGTAACCTGTTACCATATCAACAGTATTAAAAACATTTCCGCTAACAACATTCGATGTGCTTAAAAACACCGAACGATGGTAATTGTTTTGATTTACCATCAATATTATCGCAACTATCTCTAAACATAAGAACAATAGTAACGAACTGAATTTTATCAAAAAACGGATAAGGTTTCCCATTTTATTATGTACAAGAAGCCGCCGATTAAGAAACCGGCGGCTGTGTTCATAAAACTATTAACGCATTAAGAACGAATAATTATCAACATTCTTAAGAGCAAGACCGGTTCCACGTGCTACTGCATGTAATGGATCGTCTGCTATATGAAATTGAATATTCATTTTATCGTACAAACGCTTGCTTAAACCGCGTAACAAAGCACCGCCCCCTGACAAGAAAATACCATTTCGCACTATATCTGCATACAACTCAGGAGGAGTTTGCTCTAAAGCACTTAATATAGCTGTTTCCATTTTTGAAATTGATTTATCCAAACAATGTGCGATCTCCTGATAAGAAACAGGTACTTCCATTGGCAAGGCTGTCATACGATTTGGACCATGAACTATATAATCTTCCGGAGCTTCCTCATCGCTAAGTTCAGTTAAAGCTGAACCAACATTAATCTTAATCAACTCTGCAGTACGCTCACCTACTTTAATGTTGTGCATTCTGCCCATATATTCTTGAATATCGGCAGTTAAATCATCACCTGCGATACGAATTGAACGATTACAAACCAAACCTCCTAAAGAGATAACAGCAATTTCTGTTGTACCACCACCTATGTCAACTATCATGTTGCCTTCGGGTGCTTCTACATCAAGTCCGATACCCATAGCTGAAGCCATTGGCTCGAAAACCATATAAATATCACGACCACCGGCATGTTCAGAAGAGTCACGTACAGCACGCATTTCTACCTCAGTAATTCCGGAAGGAATACCTACAACCATTTTTAATGATGGAGAGAAGAAACTATTCTTCGAACTAATCATTTTAATCATGCCGCGAATCATCATCTCTGCAGCATAAAAGTCTGCAATAACACCATCTCTTAGAGGACGTACTGTGCGGATATGATCATGCTCTTTCCCTTGCATCTGACGAGCTTGTTTACCAATAGCAACCAATTTGTCAGTTCGCTTGTCTAGAGCTACTATTGATGGTTCATCTAATACGATTTTTCCATTCTGGATAATAATCGTATTCGCCGTTCCAAGATCCATGGCGATTTCTTGTGTAAATGAAAATAATCCCATCTTATTCTAAATAATTTATTTAATACAATTTCAAAAATATCTTAATGTTTAAAGTGCCTAATTCCTGTCGTCACCATTGCTATTCCATTGTTCTCACAGAAATCAATTGTCAACTGATCTTTAATAGATCCTCCCGGTTGAACAACTGCCGTGATACCTGCATTGTAAGCAATCTCTACGCAATCAGGAAATGGGAAGAAAGCATCAGATGCCATAACTGCACCATGTAAATCCATATTGAATGTGCCGGCTTTTTCTATAGCTTGGCGTAAAGAATCTACTCTTGATGTTTGACCTATACCGCTAGCACATAATTGTTTGTTTTTAGCAAGAACAATAGCATTGGATTTTGAATGTTTTACAACTTTATTTGCAAAAATCATATCTTCAATCTCAGCTTTGCTCGGCTGTTTGGTAGTTACTTGTTTAAAATCCTTTTCTGTTTCTACACTAGTATCACGATCTTGAGATAGTAAACCATTTAAAACTGAACGGAATTGCTTTGTTGGAATTTTTGTCTCTTTTTGAATAAGAATAATACGATTTTTTTTCTGAGATAAGATTTCCAAAGCATCCATATCATAATCAGGTGCAATAATTACTTCAAAAAATATTTTGTTTATTTCTTCTGATGTAGTTTTATCAATCGGTTTATTTGTTATTAGTACACCACCAAAAGCAGAAACAGGATCACTGGCTAAAGCATCAGTCCATGCCTCTAAAAGAGTATTGCGAGATGCTATTCCACAGGCATTGTTATGTTTTAATATTGCAAATGTAGTTTCATCAAAATCAGCAATTAAATTAACTGCTGCATCAATGTCAAGCAGATTATTGTATGATATCTCCTTACCTTGCAATTGCTCAAACATTTCATCAAAATTACCATAGAAAAATCCTTTTTGATGAGGGTTTTCTCCGTAACGCAATGATTTGATATCATCTTTTGCGTATCTGAAAGATGATTGAGCATCACCATCGAAATAATTGAAAATAGCTGAATCATACAAAGATGATACTCCAAATGCTTCTTTAGCAAAAAATTTGCGTTGCTCTAAAGTACTGTTTGCACCATTCTCGTCTAACAAATCTATTAGCGAAGCATATTGATTCTGAGATGCAACGATTATTACATCAGCAAAATTCTTAGCAGCTGCTCTAATAAGAGATATGCCGCCTATGTCAATTTTTTCAATAATATCTTTTTCAGAAGCTCCTGAAGCAACAGTTGCTTCAAATGGATACAAGTCAACAATTACAAGGTCAATTTCAGGAATTTCGTATTTAGACATTTGCTCTAAGTCCTCCTCATTATTACGACGTCCCAAAATACCTCCGAATACTTTCGGATGAAGAGTTTTTACTCTACCTCCTAATATAGAGGGATAACCTGTCAAGTTTTCAACGGCTTGACACGGAACGCCCAATGATTCAATGAATGATTGGGTTCCACCTGTTG
Organism: Bacteroidetes bacterium ADurb.Bin302; assembly: GCA_002069025.1. The sequence continues at coordinate 33,998 of MWBK01000061.1, forward strand.
AAAGTAGTTTTACTCCTTCTGAGTTTAATTTCAGAATGATTTTGTCTAAGTTCTCCTTGTGGTAAACTGATACAAGGGCAGTTTTGATTTGTTTTTGTTCCATTGCGGATATGTCGGTTTGGGATTAAAGCCTTGCAAAGCTACAAAATGTAACGACAATTACCGCGTACATTAATAAGAAAAAAGTAAAAAACCGCCGATTGTTGAAAGATTTTACTTGCGCAGGTATGTTACGAAAGAATATGAGTATTTATGCTTCTCGTCAGCCGGGTTTTTTTCTTCTTTTTCGAGCCTCCAAATTTGAGTATCAATATTGGGGAAAAACACGTCTGATTCAAAGCGACCATCTATTATAGTCAATTCAAGACGATTGGCATGCGCAAGTGCTTGTGAATAGATTGAAGCACCTCCAATTACAAAAACATCCTCGTCCGATGAACAAAGAGCGAACGCACTATCCAAAGAGTCAACCACTTCGCATTTCGCAATTTTTAAATCTTTTTGACGAGAAATTACAATATTTCGTCTATTTGGCAATGCGCCATTGGGTAAAGAATCATAGGTTTTTCGTCCCATAATTACAGTATGACCTGTCGTTAATTGCTTGAAATGCTTTAAATCATTAGGTAAGTAACAAAGCAACTGGCCTTTATAACCTATTCCTCGCATCTCATCCATTGCGACTATCAAAACCAAATTTGGCATATTCTAATTATTTAACTTAAATATATGTTCTACAACATAAAAACTCCGTACTTTTGCAGTGTGATTTTTCATAGTATTTGATTTTAAGGTTAACAAATAGGTACTCAGGCGTGAGTGCCTTTTGTTTTTTATAGGCTAAACAGATACTGCACCTGCAATATGAGGATGTGGATTATAATTCACTAGTTCGAAATCTTCAAAATGAAAACCAAAGATATCTTTTACATCAGGATTCACATTCATTGTAGGTAATTCGCGTGGTTCACGAGATAATTGCAATTTCACTTGATCAATATGATTCAGGTATATATGCGCATCTCCAAATGTATGAATAAAATCACCCGGCTCCAAATCACATACCTGCGCCATCATAAGCAATAATAAAGAATATGATGCAATATTAAACGGAACCCCTAAGAAGATGTCTGCACTGCGTTGATACAACTGAAGACTTAACTTACCATCTGCAACATAAAACTGAAAAAATGCATGACACGGCGGTAAGTTCATATTCGGAATATCTGCTACGTTCCAAGCACTTACTATGATACGTCTTGAGTCCGGATTCTTTTTAATTGTTTCAACCGTTTCTTTAATTTGATCTATATGACCGCCATTATAATCGGGCCATGACCGCCATTGATAACCATAAATGTGACCTAAGTTTCCGTCAGCGTCAGCCCACTCATTCCAAATTTTAACGCCATTATCTTGCAGATACTTAACATTGGTATCGCCATTTAAAAACCACAGTAATTCGTAAATAATTGATTTAAGATGCAATTTCTTTGTGGTTAACGTAGGGAATCCATCTGCCATATTAAACCGCATCTGATGCCCAAAAACACTTATTGTACCTGTGCCGGTACGATCTTCCTTACGCACTCCTTCGTTCATTACACGATTCAATAAATCCAAATACTGCTTCATAGATTAAATATTATAGAGGTCGAAACAAAGATACTAATTTTAATACATTTTGTAAGTAGTCTTCAAAACTTTAAACTCAGTACGTCGATTTATTTGATTAGCTATTTCTTGTTCTTCTGATTTTAAACCTTCAATAAACTCGTTATCCAAAGGAGTATCAACTTTTAAGAAACGATATTGCTTAACAAGTGCCTTATCAGGAACAACAGGTACAGACTCGCCATATCCTTTTGAAGACAACCTATCCTTTTCAATGCCTTTTACTGTAAGATAATCAACAACTGATTTTGCTCTTTGACCTGACAATAACAAGTTTGTCTCATCAGAGCCTACAAAGTCTGTATGTGCACCAATCTCAATAGTTATATTCGGATTGTCTTTTAGCAATTCAACTAATTCGTCAAGACCTGCAGATGATTCCGGAGTCAACTCTGCAGAACCAAATTTAAAGAATATATTATTCATTTTAACCGGCTTGCTCACAGAATTAAGTTGAAAATCCATAGTAAAGTTTTGACTCTTTTCTAGATCTGCCACATCAAGAATTTTCTTGCTGTTTAAAAATCCTCTGCAAGTAGCTAAAAGCACATACTTGGTATTTTTATTAATAGATGCGGTATAAGAACCGTTCTTTTTAGTCTGGATGTTTGCTATAGAACCATCATTCCCCACCATTCTCACACGAGCATCACCCAAGTTCTCTCCTTTAGAATCTGTAATTACACCCACCACCGAAAAATTCAAAACAGGTTTTGAAAATTTATATATATGATCATAGCCTTTGCGGTCATTTCTGTTTGAAGAGAAGAATCCCCAATCTTGTTTTCCGGCAAAACTTATTCCAAAATCATCAAAATTTGAATTTATAGGCTTCAAAAGATTAACTACGTCCCATTCATCGGCATCAGAGAATTTTGCTTTTGGCCTTTTAGACGCTGCAAAAATATCAAGTCCTCCTAAACCCGGATGTCCATCTGAAGAGAAATACATTACTCCATCAGCACGGAAATAAGGAAACATTTCTTCGCCCTTTGTATTAATTGTAGGTCCTAGATTTTCGGGTATATCCCATCCATCACCGGTCTTAGCAACACGCCAAATATCTCTTCCCCCAAATCCTCCATCCATATCAGAAACAAAATATAAATATGCACCATCAGGCGATAAAGCAGGATGAGCAGTAGTTATACTAGAGTCTTTTAAGATTTGAAGTTTTTGCGGTTCAGACCATGCTCCACCATTACGTTTGCACATATAAATGGCAGCTCCCAATGTCTCACCTTTAACTACTTTGCTCAGGGTATAATACAATTCCTGGCCATCAGCCGAGAAAGAGCAAGTACCCTCATCAAACTCAGTATTTATCTCTCCTTCTAAAGGATTTGGCGACTCCCACTTACCTTGAGCATTTGTTTTAGAAGAATAAATATCGTTATTGCGTTGACCTGTTATTCTGCTGGTCTTTGTTTTTTTTGCACCTCTTGCGACTCGTGTGGAATTAAAATATAGTACATCGCCATCGGCAGATGCAAAGGCAGGACAAAATTCCGAATACTTAGAATTGAAAGTAGGATCTTTTATAATTTCGTAAGCGGTGATTTTTTCCCAATCGGCAATTGCTTTCTCACAAGATTCTATTCCGTTTTTTGCCAATTCATTACCCGGTCGCATTTGCTCGTACTGATAATACATTTTAATTGCTTCCTTGTATTTACCATTACGACGTAATACTTCAGCGTAATAATATGTCAGCAAGCTATCCTTGCATCCATATTTTACAGCATTTTTAAATGCAGTTTCGGCACGTTTATTGTTTTCGACAATCCGATAAGCATTGCCCATTTTATAAGCTACATCCGCCTTTAGAACTCGTTTCTTAGTTGGTACATTCGGATATATGCTGCGATACATTTCAGCAGCACGATAATATTCACCCAAGGCGAACTTTTTATCCGCCTTGGTGATTCGGGCATTAAGACTACAGGAAGCGAATAAAACGACCGTTAGAAGGCCTATCAATATTCGCTTAATCATCATTCAGCAGTTTCTGGAACAATAAGTTTATATCCTTTTCCGTGAATATTGATAATTTGAACTGTCTCGTCTTCTTTCAACAATTTACGTAATTTGGTGATATAAACATCCATACTACGTGCATTGAAATAATTATCGTCTATCCAAATTGTTTTTAATGTGTAGTTACGCTCTAATATATCATTAGCATTTGCGCACAACAACGAAAGTAATTCGGATTCCTTAGTTGTCAACTTGGTTGTTTTACCATTGATTGTCAATTGTTGTTTTTGAGAATCGAAAGTAAAGTTTCCTAATTTGTAGACAACTTTTTCTTTCATCTTCTTGCTCTTGATACGGCGTAAAATAGCTTCAATACGGAACAACAGCTCTTCCATACTGAAAGGTTTTGTGATGTAGTCATCACCACCGATCTTAAATCCCTCAATAATATCTTCCTTCAAGTTTTTTGCTGTCAAAAACAAAATGGGTACTTCTGTATTAACGGCACGAATCTCTTGTGCCAAAGTAAAGCCATCTTTTTTAGGCATCATTACATCAAATACACAAACATCGTAATTTGTTTTCATGAATGCTTTATAACCAGCATCTCCGTCAGGAAGCAAATCAGTGTCATAACCTTTGGCCTGTAGATACTCACGTAATAACATTCCTAAGTTTTCATCATCCTCACATAAAAGGATTTTTACTTTTTCTTCATTCATAATTTTACTTTTTTAAAGTGGGTATTGTTATTATAAATTTAGTCCCTTTTCCTAACTCGCTTTCTGCTTTAATGTGACCATTATGCTTTTCAACCATTTTCTTTACATACGCGAGCCCCAATCCAAAACCTTTAACATTGTGCACATTACCGGTTGGTACTCTGTGAAATTTGTCGAAAATCTTCTTTAAATGTTCTTTCTTGATGCCTATTCCGTTATCTTCTACCGAAATACACAACAAATCTTTCTCTAGTTCATTCCATGTCTGTATCATAAGATACAAAGGCTCATCGGGTTTCGAATACTTTACAGCATTATCAAGCAAGTTAAAAATGACATTTGTAAAATGCAGCTCATCAACTGTTGCCCACGAATCAGCAGCTTTTAAATCTGTATTTATTGTGCCACCAGTACTTTTTACTTTAATACGAAAACTAGCAACTACTCCATCAATAATCTTATTAACATCAGCATCCTTAAACTTCATTATTGACTTTTCATTTTCCAATAACGAAATCTGCAAAACTTTTTCAACTTGGAAACTCAAACGCTTTGTTTCATCTCTAATTATCCTCGATATACTTTTTAAAACTTCCGGCGTTTTAATTATGCTATCGTCTTGCAACATTTGTGATGCCAATGATATGCTGGATATAGGTGTTTTAAATTCATGCGTCATATTGTTCATAAAATCCGTTTTGCTCTTTGACAATTTACTCTGTTTAAACATCAGTAAAATTGTTGAAACAAAAGTACAAAACAACATTAACGTTATAATGATTGATGTTATTGCCAAAGAAGACACACTCATCAAAATATATTGAGAACGCTCCGGAAAATAGGCTCTAATCAAATTCATCTTAGGATTATAGTCATTTGGAAATAATATCTGCGAATAATAATTATTTGATACACTTGTAGAATCAAAATCAGGGCAGATATAGACTTGACGTCCTAAATAATCCAACAATATAACATGAAATGGAGTATTAATACCATTGTTAAGTAATTCTTGCCGCAATAATTGTTCGGCATGTTCCATATCTACACGTTTCTCTATAGGTTTTTCCGGTGCTTCCTTCAACCAACGCATAGCTGCATCATTCAACAATATTTTTTTTCGAGCATAATTACTTTTCATACGGCTTTGCAGATTTTCTGTTAATTCTTGAACCGTATTTGTCTGATTTACAGATTTTAGAGAAACAGCTTGTACGCTCGAGTTTTTATCTATAGATAGAAATGTTCCATTATCTACTTGTGGTATAATTGTTTTACTTTCACTTTCTTTTTGCAAAGCATCGCTTAAATATTCTGAAGTTTCCTCTTCTTCCAAAGTTCTGCTCATTTGGTACAAGCTACGCTTAACTCCATCATCAAAATGCTGTTGGCGTATTTCTATCAAAGTACTAAAATAATTAAGTTGCACTGCCAATAAACCTAAAAAGGTCAGTGCCATAAATATTGCAAGAAGAATGATTGTTCCCTTTCTCATATCTTAAACTTAACCTGACAAATGTACGTTATTAACATTTGACTTGTTTATTTCCTTACAATCATTTAACAATTCATTTTAACATTTGACGAAATGTTAAAATTACTCTTTATTTGCTGATTTATAAGTTTTAAGTTTACCGGGAAATAAGTGATAATGACGATATTGGCAATCAATTTCGGCATTCTGTAGCATGATTTTATCGTTAGGTTTCAATCCTATTTGATCAAAACCTCTCTTATTTGAAGATATAATCCATGCGTCTGTATCGGCATATTTATGTTTTAAAGTAGTTCCTATCATTCCATACAAGCTATCTATATCACCTCCGATTCTTTCACCATAAGGAGGATTTGTTATGATAAAGGTTTTTTCTTTAGGTTGGGGTATGTTAGCAAAATCAATTACTTGTGTGCTGATATATTTAGTAAAACCTGCATTTTTAATATTCGCATCTGCCACAGATATGGCCTTAGAAGATATATCGGAAGCATAAATCTTATGATTAAACTTCTTTTCTCCACTATCATCATTATATAGCTTATCAAATAATTCCTCGTCAAAATCCAACCATTTTTCGAACGCAAAATTCTTTCTAAAAACTCCCGGAGGAATATTTAATGCTATCATCGCAGCTTCTATTGGAATTGTTCCGGAGCCACACATAGGGTCTAGAAAATCGCATTGCCCATTCCATCCTGAAAGCAAAATCATTCCGGCTGCAAGTACTTCATTAATCGGTGCTTCGGTTTGTGCTACTCTATAACCACGTTTGTACAATGCACCTCCTGAACTATCTAATGACAAAGTACATGTGTTGTGAGAAATATGAAGATTAAAAAAAATATCCGGATTACTAACGCTTATAGAAGGCCTTTTCCCTACCTTCTCCTGAAAATAATCTACAATTGCATCTTTCGTTTTATATGTTGCGAAACGCGAGTGAGTAAATACTTCTGAATAAACAGTTGCCTCTATCAAAAAGCTTTGCTTAACATCAAAAATTTTTTCCCACGCAATCTTTTTTACATTATTATAAATCTCTTCTGCGTCCTTTGCCTGAAAAACAGCTATCGGTTTTAGTATTCTTAAAGCTGTTCTACAATGTAGATTAGCTTTATACATGATTTCGGTAGTACCTTCAAATAGAACAGCACGTCTTTCTATACGAACATTCTGAGCCCCTATATTTTCAAGTTCTTTTGCCAATACGCTTTCCAATCCTTGGAATGTCTTGGCTACTAAGTTCATTTTATCATTCATGCTTGTTTCTTCTTTCAGCTACCATTAATAAAGCCTGGTCTTTAATTATTTCGGGAATCTCTATTCCACGTAATTGCAAACTTTTTAGCCATTCTGCAGTTTCATTCTCGCGTAAAGTAAGCAGAACGTCTTCAAATTCATCAATTTCCTCGTCTGTATATGAATCAGAAGTTCTACCTTTGTATGCATCTAATTCTTCATCTGCAAAATATATTATATCCTTTTTTGTTGTGATAAGACTTTCTTTTTCGCAAACTTCATGCGCTCCGCAGCATCCTTCCGGTATAACTCTTTTTGATGCTTGTTTCTGTTTTTGCACTTTTTGAGCTTCGCCATTAGGATTATTAGATGCTTTTACATCTTTCTTGTGCTTTAGTGTAAACTTGTTAAGTATCACTATTAAAATTCCAAATGCTATAAATGCAATAAACAGATATAAGGTTCGCATAAATTATTGTTTTATATGTTCTGCAAAATTACTTTGTTGTATCAGATCTTATACTACTCGCTCTCAAAAATATGTCCGTCCTTGTTATCCTTTTGAACAAATTCAAACATTAAAGTTTTAGACAATCCTTCTTTTAAAGTAAAAGGAGCTTTAAAGCCGGTTTTTTTAACTTTATCCGCAGAAAATTCGGTAGTTGCACAAAATTTTTCTACTCTAACCGAACTGATAGGTAATTTCTTTCGAGTTATAAATGCCAATAAATCAAAGCAATATCCCATAGATTTACCTATGAAATATGGAATATGAATAGATGGAATGTGTTTGCCTAAAACAGAACTAACTAATGAAACTAAATCGTTCATGTTATAGTCGGGCTTGTCTATATAATTATACTCTTCATATCCTTTCTGACGATTTTCTATCAAATATTTTACGAATGCAACAACATTACCAACGTATGCCATTGATTTTTTATTCATTCCGTTCCCAACCATCAAAAACCTACCTGAAGCTATTTGTCTGAGAAGATTATAAACATTTCCTCTATTCCTTTCTCCAAATATTACCGTGGGGCGCAATACACTTATTACCCAATCATTGTGTGTTTTATACCATTCTTGTAAAACTTGCTCGGCCTGCCATTTGCTCTTTCCATAATGGTTAAACGGATCTTTTATTGAGTTTTCATTTGGATTCTCCTTATTTAAGCCGTATACTGCTACTGAGGAAAAAAATATTAGTTCTTTAATTCCGTTATTTTCCATTGCCTGCAAAGTAACCTTCATTCCTTCTACATTAGTATCGTAGTATAAAGAATGCGGCTTTACATCATCCCGGTGTTGGGCTGCCAAGAGAACAACGCAATTTGCATCAGCCAATTCTTTATTCATTTGATCTAAAGATCTGACATCAGCAATTACCGTATATTTCTCATAAAATTTACTCTGTAAAAGATCTAAGTTTTTCAAGTTGTAAGAACCTGCCTCTTCTAGCAAATCAATTAGTCTAGTTCCAACAAAACCACTGGCTCCTATAAGTGCTATTTTTTTCATTCGTATAATTTCTTTATTTTTTCTTCAATTTCTTTTTCTACAAAATTCTCGATTACTCTCTGCCTTGCGTTTGATGCCATTTCTTTACAAACTGAATCATTCGACAATATATAATCTAAGGCTTTGGCATAAGCCTCGCAATCTTTATTCTGAACTTCCAATCCGGTAACTCCATTAATATTTACCCAATTAACACCAGATCCATCTATAGTAAATGTTACGGCGGGAGTATTGCAATACATAGCTTCTGCAAGAGCAACTCCAAACGCCTCGTTTTTCGTTATTGAAGGGAATGCGAACACATCTGCAGCATAATAATAGGCCGGCAACATATCATCAGGTATTCGTCCTATGAAATAAACTCTGCCGTCTTTATTCATAGATTTAAGACTTTCCTCCAAAACGCCACTGCCACCTATCAATACAACACAATCGGAAGAAACAAGAGGCATCGCTTCCAATAAATATCGCAATCCCTTATAAGGAACATGACGCCCCACAAAAAGAACTATTTTTTTATTCTGATATTTAGATTTAATACTTTCAACTTTTTTCTTAATTTCCTCATTGTATTCAAACAATGATTTGTTAATAATATTCGGAACAACACTTACTTTTTCTTTTACTCGAAGCAAGGGAAGCGATTTTTCAATATAATTCGGACTAGTTGCTATAATCTTATTAGATCTATCTAAAACCTTTCTTTCTATGCCCGATACAATTCTATACAATTTACGCTGATCTACTATGTCTGAATGCCAATGAATTATTAGCTTTGTTCCTTTAGGTATAGCCAAATAAACATACAAAGACACTAATGGATTTGGGCAATGCAAATGAATATAATCAGGTTTAAAACTCTTTATTAAGTTTTTTAATTTAATATAATATGCAAATGATAAAAATTGACTCGATATTTTTATTCGGGCCCCTACTCTCACAATATCAACACCATCAAACTTATCTGTAATACTAAGATTATTTCCACTAAAGCATATTACCTTTTGTTGTACATCGGGCTCTTTCTTTAATATTTCAATTATGTTATGGCAAACATCTTCAATTCCACCTTTATGCGGAGGATAAAAATTAGGTATATGTAGTATTTTTCTCATTCTATAGTGATGTTTTTCAGTATTATTGCGGCTGTATTCTTATACGAATATATTTCGGGTATAATGCAATCAGGGCTTTTCTCATTGCTGATGCCTTCAATTTTTTTCTGCAAATCGTTTGAATTTCCATTTTCAAAAAATATTACAGGCAATTTTGAATATACTTCTTTAAATACAGGTATATCTGATATAATTACTTTTGTATGTAAAAATAATGCTTCTAATGGAGGTATTCCAAAACCCTCATACCTTGATGGTTGTATCAAAGCCTCAGCATCACTTATAAGAGAATACAGTTCTTCATCACTTTTTTGACCAACAAATACAACTTTATTCTCATTTAAAGAACTTTCGTTAAGTAATTCTTTATCAGAAGTCCTCATATCATCGTATTTGCCAACAACAATAAGTTTTACATCAGACATTGCTTTTACAGCCGACAACAGTATATCGAGTCCTTTATAACGCTTTATATTACCAACGTACAGCAAATAATTTTTATATAAATCAGAACTCCTTTTTTTATTCTTCCATTCAAATAAATCATGCCTAATGCCATTATAGGCAACCACAATTTCTTTGTTTGTATTAAAATGCTTTTTGATCCTTGTTTTTGAGAACTCTGATACAGTAAAGATTTTTTTTGATGCGTATATAGCCCGACAATAGAACAATTTTCTCACCAATAAACTCAATCCGCCTACTAATCCCTTTACATCTAAAAAAACCACATCGTGAATGGTCGAGTAGACAGGAACCTTTATTCCAAAAGGGATACCAAATGTTGGACTATAAAAGACATCACAATTGTTTACCTCTTTTACAGGAAACGAAAACATTGCCCCAAATGAAAATACAGAACTTGAACAAGATACAACATTACAATTTTCACCAAATTTCAATTTACTGAGTTTCTTCTCATCACCTATCAATACAAAAGAGTGGGCTTTGTTTGTTTCAAGCCAATAATATAGAATATTTTCAAGATATACTCCAATTCCGCTCATTCCAAGCATTCTACAATCTACAGCTATTTTCATAAATCTTTCAATAATAGTTTCCACTCTTCCATAACCGGAGCTAAATCAAAACGCATACTATAGCGAACGGCATTTTCAGAGAATGATTTAAGTAAATTTGGAGAAGACACAAGAAAATCTATTTTTTCTGCCAAAGCTTTTATATCCATTGGAGGTACTAAGAATCCATTTTCCCCATCTTTCACTATGTCTCTTGGACCGGTTTCACAATCAAAACTCACAATAGGCAAACCCATAGACATTGCTTCAATCAATACTAGTGGCAATCCTTCAAATCTTGATGATAAAACATATAATGATGCGTTTAAATACTCCGACACCATATCTGTTACAGGTTCCCGCATAGTTACGCTATCGTGCAAGTTTAGTGAAGTAATCATTGATTTAAGTTCGCTTTCTTTAGAACCGCTGCCAATAATTTCCAACTTCCAACCTAAGTTAACACAATTGCAAAGTTTCCATGTTTGTAACAACAAATCGAAACCTTTTTGATCTTCTAAACGACCCACTGCTAAAACTTTTTTAGATGACAATGTCGTTGTTTGTTTTTTCTCTATAGTAATGGGATTTACAATACAAGTAACGCGTTGCGCTTTATATTCATTTTGATAAACTTCACGATCTGTTTCGGTTAAAACAACTACATGATCAGCAAATTTTGAAACTAATTTTCGGGCAAGCGGGGATGTTATTGGATTCCAATTTACATGAGCGTTAAAATGCTCCCATGAAATTAGTTTTATATCTAATGCAAATTTCGCAGGCAGGCTCCATAAAGACATTGCGCTACATACATCAATTATACAATTCGGTTTTTCACGTTTTAGCAATTGACGCAAACGCCATACTGTTGGCAAGTATGTTTTATATATGTTTATGGATTCTTTGTTATTGAGAGGAATAACATTTACAGTTTCGCGAAGTTTAAAAAAAGGTACGCACTTTTGTAAACATATTATTGACACCTCATTACCTTCTCTAGATAATTCATTGGCGATAACTGTAGTAACCCGTTCTGTTCCTCCTGCAGATTCCAAAGATTTTATCAAAAAAAATATTTTCATGATGACAATATTCTGTTATAGTTCACTTCTTTAAACCCATTTGGGGTACATGTAACAATGCTTTACGCAATGCAAAGGTAAAAAAATCTATTTTATATACTCTTTTTACCATTTGATATATTTTTATATTAAATGCAAACTTTTGCGGCAAAAGCTTTATCCGACTCATCAAAGACGGCTTGTTTACAATAGTAGATCCTATCACATTTCCGCTATGTTGTCTATACAAAAGTGTTGCATTTTTTATTGGTACAATAATTCCATTTTTAGCAACACACAAAGCTATCCACCAATCATGCATAATTATATTCTCAGGCATTGGTAATATATATTGCTTTGTTAATTCATTAAAAGCCATTGTACATCCCATTAAACGATTTGATACTGTTAAAACATTTTCTTTGATGGCGTCTTCTGGATTTTGTCCGGATTGAGCAAACGACGAATCAACTATTACATTCAAGCATTCGTCTACTATTTTAATATCAGTATAAACCAGCACCGGAACAGATGGATTAGCTGATTCGGCAGCATTTATTGAATTCAACGACAATTCGACTTTACCTTTTATCCAAACATCATCTTGATCTGATAAAAAAATATAGCTTCCTGTTGCATGTTCAATTGCATTGGCAAAATTAGTAGAAACTCCATTTTTACCCGGATTTTCAAAAATTTTGACGCGTTTATCATTCAAAGCCTTTATTATATCAATAGTTTTATCTGTAGAATGATCGTCAGAGATTATTATTTCATCATCCTCAGAAAGTTCTGACAAAATTGATATCAATTGTTCTTTGATGTACTTTTCTCCATTATATGTTGCTAAACAAACAGAAATCATTCTTTGATAGATTTATTGTACTCTTCAATATTGTTTTTCATATATTCTTTCTGAAAAAAGTAACTCGCTTTACGCATATTTTCCCGTCTAATTTCATTTTCACTTTTATAGAACCTTGAAAATATCGTGGTAGAATTAAGTAATTTTGCTTCACTATAATAGTTAGATAGCCAAATACCGCGTGCATAATTAATTGAATATAAATAAATAAGACATACCGCCAATTTACTAATCCAGATTTGTTTGCTTTTTGATTGAGATAAAATAGGAATTAGATAAACGATCACCACCGGTAAAAAATAAGACCTCAAGCGATTTAAAAAGAACCAATCTCTATAAGAAATAGATACAACAATAAAAAACAATGCTACTATTTTGGCATATTTTGAGTTCAAATCTTTATTTTCCACCGAAAATATTAATAGCAATAATACTATGGCATACACAAAAAATATTATTTGAAATGTTTTAGTGTACATAAGGTGATGCTTAACAGATTCGATGACATTTGTTGAAGCCGGAGTTTTTGAAATAATCCAAATTATTATCTGATCTATTGGCAAAAATAAAAAGACAAGCAATAAACCCGAAGCCACTAGAAAAATGGTTTTGCTTACTTTTACTCGCTGAAAAAAAAGCAACAAAATCATAAGCATATATACAAATACAGCCGATTTGTGAATAAAAAAAGATAACACAGCAAGTAATACACAAACAAAATAACTTCGTTTATAATATGCACTCAGCGAAAACAAGAAAAGAGCTACAGTAAGATTTTGTCTAAATTCAAAGAATAACAAATTGGCATCGAATAAAACAATAAGGAATAATGCAAATGTTTTATACTTGTTTAATGACGTAAATAAATTATAAATTGCAGCAAAATATATTGTAGTGATTATAACTGAGCAAAACCAATAACTACACCCTATACTTTTAAGAAAAGAAAAGAAAAAAATAAACAGACGCTCTGTATCAAGCGAACTTTTGGGAGGATTAATAAGGTCTTTTATTGGAGATGATAAAGAATCGTATAAGTTTACATAAATGGCAATATCCGGTCCGTAATAATACTTAATTGCCACAATAAAGTAACTTATCGCAAATGCTATAAAATACACTTGCTTGTTCATTCTCTCATTGTTCGGGAATATAAACTCGATCAAAGACAATGGGAACAGAATCAATATGGGCAAAAGCATTAAGTTCATTTCCAGGAGCATAAAATTTTATTTCTACTCCAAATTGACATACCCACAGCTACCAGAAATTCTGTGAGCAATAAAGCAACAGCGGCTCCTACTGAATCGAATTTCGGTACTAATATAAAAACCAGAACTAAAGCAAATGCGGCTGCCGCAATATATATTCTTTTAAACGTAATCAAATTTTCGCTATTTCCAACTGCCACGATTTTCAACTGTCCATTCACGCCTCCAATGCCAATAAATAATGGCACAAAAGCCATAATTTTAAAGAGAAGTTCTGCATCAGCATAATCGGAACCCAGCAATTCGACAATGGTATCAGAAAAGAAAAACATACCACCTGCTATACACAACATACCGACTATAACCAGCCAAAGTAACTTGTCGCTTAGATGTATCGCTCCCAACTTATCTTGTTTGCCAAGTCTGCTGACTTTTGGATAAAAAGACTGAGTAACCGGCATCAGTACGAGTAAACTCATTGCCCTCATCAATTTATCTACTGCAGCATATTTCCCCACTTCATCCGGACTTGCAAAATAACCAAGGATTACTACAAAACTTGCTGTATATATGCTTGTTGCGGCATTCGATAAAAAAATAGGGTAACTTTCCTTTATTTCTTGCTTAACAGAAACTATCTTACAACGAATTAGCGACACCCATTTTTTATGCCATATAATTATTGCATTTATTATTGATGAAACTATATATACAGAACTTAAAACTATTGCTGCCAACAAATAATCGTTGGGATATTTTACTATAAAAAAGGTAATCGGAAATATTGATAATTTACAAATTGTATTTACAATTGATACTAAACGTATATTTCCCAAACCCTGAAACAACCATACAAAAGAGAAGGCATTGCCAACAACCATTAAAAACACAACAAACATAGTTGTAACATATACCTTAAACTGGGGGATAAAAGAAAACAAAACCAATATCAAAAAGCTGATTGCCAATAATAATATCTTAGCGTAAATTGTTGCTGAAAATATTTCGTTTAGCTTTGATTTATTATCCTTATACAATGCTACTCGCTTTGTTGCGGTTAAATTAAATCCAAAATCTACAATAAGCATTAGATAGGTGCAAAATGACATCGAAAATCCTATATAACCGAATTTTTCTGCACCTAACGTTACCATTAAATAAGGATATACGATTAGTGGAGCTACATAATTAAGACCCTGCAAAGCGATCAAATAAAATACATCTTTTACTTCTCGCTTATTATTGTTTATTAGTTCTTTAGTTCTCAAAAATGGGGCGTTTTAATATGATCTCGCAAATATTACTCTTTGTTTTGATGGCTTGTCCGTTACCATACACTTGCCGGGGATTTGATCTCCTTCTAAAGGTATGCAACGTATTGTCGCCTTTGTTTCTTCTTTTATTTTTTCTTCAGTCTCTGTCGTTCCATCCCAATGGCATAACAAGAATCCACCCTTTTCTATTTCTTCCTTAAATTCATCATAAGAATTAACTTCACGGGTAACAGAAGAACGATAATCTAAAGCTTTCTTGTATATATTAGACTGAATATCAGACATTAAGTCTCTTACATATTGCTCTATTCCGTCTAAACTACGTGTTTCTTTTTCTTTTGTATCACGACGGAACACCTCTACTGTATTGTTTTCCAAATCGCGTGCTCCAATTGCTAAACGCACAGGAACTCCTTTTAACTCATATTCGGCAAATTTAAAGCCCGGACGTTTATTATCAGCATTATCATATTTAACAGATACTTCTAATAATTTTAAATTAGCAATAATTGTATCAACCTTTGCATCAATATCTTTCAATTGCTCATCACTCTTGTAAATAGGAACAATAACCACTTGATAAGGAGCAAGATTTGGAGGTAATATTAAACCATCATCATCCGAATGCGACATAATAAGAGCGCCCATCAAACGGGTTGATACACCCCATGATGTTGCCCAAACTAATTCTTGTTTATTGTCTTTATTCATAAATGTAACATCAAAAGCCTTAGCAAAGTTTTGACCAAGGAAGTGAGATGTTCCGGCTTGAAGAGCCTTACCATCTTGCATTAATGCTTCAATACAATATGTTTCAACAGCTCCGGCAAAACGTTCGTTTGCAGATTTAACACCTTTCAAAACCGGTATAGCCATAAAGTTTTCTGCAAAATCGGCATACACATTCAACATTTTAACAGCTTCTTCTTCTGCCTCCTCTTTTGTTGCATGGGCTGTATGACCTTCTTGCCACAAAAATTCGGCAGTACGTAAGAATAATCTTGTACGCATCTCCCAACGGACTACATTAGCCCATTGATTGCACAAAATAGGAAGATCTCTATATGAATGAATCCAGTTTTTATATGTGCTCCAAATTATTGTTTCTGAAGTTGGACGAACAATTAATTCTTCTTCTAATTTTGCTGCAGGATCGACAACAACTCCACTTCCGTCCGGATTTTTTTTAAGACGATAGTGAGTTACAACAGCACACTCTTTAGCAAAGCCTTCTACGTGATCTGCTTCTTTGCTTAAAAATGATTTTGGAATAAATAAAGGGAAATATGCGTTAACATGACCCGTGTCCTTAAACATTTGATCCAACTGACGTTGAATCTTTTCCCATATTGCGTAGCCATAAGGTTTAATTACCATACAGCCTCTGACTGCCGAATTTTCGGCTAAGTCTGCTTTTACTACTAAATCATTGTACCATTGCGAATAATTCTCGCTACGTGGAGTTAATTCTTTTGCCATTGCACCTAATATTATAAGTGCTGCAAAGATAGTTAATTTGCCGGTTTACAACAAACCGGCTTCATATAATGTGATTACTCTTTCTATGATGCGATCTTTTTCTTTTTTTGAGAAATCATAATCTTCTTTCAAATCGGCTCCTACCAATTTGGCAAAAAGTTGCCACCACCAAGCCACAAAGCCCCCTCTGAACTCTTTAATCAAGGTATATGAAGTTTTATTTGTTTCTCTATCAATTAGTTTTATCATCATTTTACCTTGTGATAAAGTAAATGTTCGTAATATCGGTTCATATTTTTTAAGTAGCTCTTTCTCATATTTTTTCATAAATTTTTTCCTGATTTTTACATCCTGAATAGTATCAAACATGCTGTTAATGCGAGCATATTCACCTCCTACTATTTTTACATATGGGTAAACCTTTCTTACGTCTCTTACTGTTTTCCAATAAAATTTTTCTTGTTTTTTGTTTTTTATGGGAGGATAAATAGGCACTTCACGCAATTCTACCCATGGTATTGTATCTGTTCCATATACTGCAATGGGCAATATATAGCCATGCAAAGATTCACTGTAATAGTAATTCTGCGCACATACAGACCCACAACTTAATATTGTTGCTGTAATAAATAATATGATTAATTTATTTTTCATTTATTCTCTTGACAAAAATAATTCATTATATGTATCTTTGTGCACCATTTTAATTTTTCTTACGCATGAAACGCTCATTTTTCCTGCTTTTAATTATTTTTCCACATTGCTCTTACGCAATGGAATTAGGAAATAGAATAGACCCCGTTGGTCTTGCAATTGGTAAAACCAATGCCTCTGCAAATATTAATCAGAACTATGTACCTTACAATCAGGCTGTTGCAGCATTGTGTGAATTTCCTATAATACAAACTACATACACTAACTCTTTTTTTCTACCCTCCCTTGGACGAGGACAATTAGGATTAGTTTATCCTTGTAAATTTGGAACATGGTGCGCATCAATAGATTATTATGGTTTTTCCGAATATGGAGAAATATCCGCAGGGATAGCTTTTGCAAAATGGTTTAAACCTTACTTTTCTATCGGATTAGAATTAGATTATATCGGCATTTTTTTATCAAAAGATGATGGTGTTGCAAGCACTGCAATAGTTCAGCTGGGTATGATAGTATTTCCGACTAACTCTTTGAATATTAGCGTACATGCCTATAATTTATCCTTTTCTCCTGTTCATTGTACCAATTTGAAAATCCGTATTCCTTCTATTTTTAAAATCGGAGTAAGTTATAAATTTGAAAAAAACATTCTTCTTAAATTTGAATTATCTAAAGAATTAAGCTCCCCTATTCTTATTGGTGGCGGTATAGAATACGAACCTATCAAATTTGTCACTATAAGAGCCGGTTTGTGTGGTCAAAAAAACTTAGTATCTACCATTGGTATCGGATTAAATTATAAATCCTTTGGTTGCGATTTAGGTATCAGCTACGATACAAAATTAGGCATATCTTCTGCATTTGGTTTATACTACAGGCTTAAAAAAAGATGAGAAAAATACTTTTTTATATACTAATTTTATGGTTCATGTGTACCAAAGTATTTTCATCACCCACTACGAAAAGTATTGAAGATATTGTTTCTGAGTTTTCAGAAAATACACATGATAATGATAACGCTGATGATAATAATAGTATTGCTGATTTCTTGTACAAGGCTGCTGAGAATCCCATGAATCTAAATGAAATAAACAGAGAATACCTAGAACAATTCCCTTTTTTAAACGAAACGCAAATAGAAAATCTTTTAGAGTATAGATTTGACTATGGTGATTTTCAAAGTATATATGAACTATCATTAATAAAAAATTTTGATGATGAAACCATTTCTAATTGTTTACCTTTCTTAATAGTATATGCCAAAGCCGATTTAGAAAAGGTTTCCTTAAAAAATATTTTCAAGTTTGCAAAGCATAGAATTACTATTAGAGCTGATTACGGTTTTCCACAAAAAAAAGGATATACAAATGGGGCTTATTTAGGAAAAGCTTGGGCTTCCTATTTTAAATATGCCTTTACACATAAGAACGCAAGTATTGCAGTTAGTATGGACAAAGATGCAGGAGAACCTTTTGATTGGAAATACAATAAAGGATTTGATTTTTATTCAGGCCATATTTCTATCAAAGACATTAAACATTGTAAATTAATGATTATTGGTGATTTTAAAGCGAATTTTGGACAGGGGTTAATTTATAAATCAAATTCGTATCATATAAACTCAACCGATTTAGCTGCTTTATGTCAAAGACAAGATGGGTTTCAACCTTTCTTTTCTGTTTCAGAACAAGGTTTTCTTAGAGGTTTTGCTACTACTTTGCAATTCAACAAAATACAATTATCTGCCTTTGCATCTCATACTCAGTATAATTCAGAAAATTATCATCGTACAATTTCATCTTTTATCAAAAAAAACACCAACAACTCTTACTCCTTAGGATTTAATGCGCTTTACAGACATAAATTTTTTAAAATTGGGAGCTCTTTTTGTTACGAATTTCTTTCTAAAAAAATTAATGTGGGATTAGATTATAGAGCCAAAATTAAGCGCTTTTATATAGCCGGAGAATTTGCAGTCAATGAAAAAGGTGGTTTTGCTACTATAAATCATATTAATTTTCTTATGAATGAAAAACTGAGTTTTTCTGCACTGTATAGGTATTATGATTTGAACTACAATTCTACATACGGATGCGCATATTCAGAATCCGGCTTGAATGATGAGCAAGGATTATTAATTGGTTTTGAAATCAGGCCTTTTAGGTATTGGAAGATTTCGGCTTTTGCAGATGTTTTTGCTTTCAAATCTTTTAAATATCAAATAAAACAACCTTCAGAAGGCTTTAAAACTTTCTGTCAGTTAATTTACACGCCAAATAATAATCATTATATTTTACTAAGATATAATTGTAAACAAATGAGTGTAAACGATAATGATGATAATTTATCGCATACACAGACGGTTACTAATTATAGAAAACATTCGTTGAAATTTACATATCAAGCAAAACTTAGTGATTTTTTTACTTTTCAAACAGGCGCACAGTCAAATATATATATAAAGAATTCAAATATTGATTATGCTTGGCTTTTATATATGGATTTCAATTATATTTTCATAAAATTTCCCTTACAAATAAGCCTCAAATGCGCATTTTTTGATGTTCCATTATATGAAAATAGAATATACTGCTACGAAAAAGACGTTTTATTTGCATATTCCTCTCCTTCATATTCTGGTCAAGGATTTCGGAATTGCTTAATGCTTAAATATATGCCATCTGCGCAATGGTCTATATATATTAAATCTGCATTAAATTTTTATACAGATAGAGAAACTATAGCTAGTGCAAATGAAGAAATTATAGGAAATAAAAAAATAGATTTAAGGCTTTTAGTTTCCTTTAAATTTTAATTTATTTTGATAGTTCCAACATTCTCAAAATAGGTTTAACTGCTTTCTCTTGTATTTCGGGATCTATTTTAATTTCAGGATTTTCATCTCTTAAACATTTATATAATTTTTCCATAGTGTTTAAACGCATGTAACTACATTCATTACAAGCACATATTTCATCATCCGGAGGAGCCGGTATAAATTGTTTATTAGGATATGATAATTTCATTTTATGTAAAATTCCGCTTTCTGTTGCTACTATAAAATTTTTCTTTTCTGATTTTCCCGCAAAATTTAATATAGCAGCAGTAGAACCCACAAAATCTGCCATTGCCAAAACAGTTGCTTTACATTCGGGATGAGCTAATACTAATGCATTCGGGTATTCTTTTTTTAATGCAGCAATTTTTTCAACTGAAAATTTTTCGTGTACATGGCATGCTCCGTTCCATAATACCATATTTCTGCCTGTTACACTATTAATATAATTACCTAAGTTTTTATCAGGACCAAAAATTATTTTTTCATCCTTATTAAATGATTCTACTATATTTCTTGTATTTGTTGAAGTTACTAATACATCTGAAAGAGCTTTCACTGCTGCTGTAGTATTTACATAAGATATAACTCTATGGTTAGGATGCTTCTTTATAAATTTTTCAAATTCATCAGCAGAACAACTATCTGCTAATGAACATCCTGCCTCAATATCAGGTATTAATACTTTTTTATTAGGAGATAAAATTTTTGCTGTTTCGCCCATAAAATGAACACCACATAAAACTATTATATCTGCATCTGTTTTAGCTGCCCATTGAGCTAATTGCAAACTATCTCCTACATTATCAGCTATATCTTGAATATCACCGGATTGGTAATAATGAGCCATTATTACTGCATTTTTTTCTTTTCTTAGTTTATTTATTTCTTTTATAAAATCCATATCATGAGTTTTTATTGTTTACTATATATATTATTGTTTTTAGTTTTTAAAAAATAAATGATAATAATAATAGGGTGTTAATACTGTCAATAAAATAAATCAAATAAGCTTGTTTTTAAAATAATTTGTTTTAAGCTAACATACTAATAACAAATAATGAACAGCTTAACTTATTGTTTATTTGAATACTAAGAAGTTTACTAACATACTGTTGATAAGTGCAAATGTAGTAAACTTTTTTATTAGATTCTCTGAAAATAATTTCATTTGACTGTTTATTATTAAATAGAAATTCATCTTTATATATTTTTATTTTAAAAAATAGTTTTTATAGACAATCTAATTTCAATAATCAAAATTTATTTTCGAAAAATAATGTTCAAGTTATAAACAATTTTTGTAACACTGTATTGACATAAAAAATAGTATTGTAACTAATTTGTAATATTAACAAGAATTCTAGTTCTTTTTGTTGCCAAATTTGTAAAAAAAAAGAATTATATGTTGCACAGCATATAATTACCCTTACATTTGCATTGTGATTTTTTCATAGTATTTGATTTTAAGGTTAGCAAATAGGTACTCAAGCGTGAGTGCCTTTTGTTTTTTATATACCCTCCATAATTATAAAGGAATGAAAAAATTACCAGGTAAACATTTTATAATATCCTTACACTCAAGTGAAAGCAATATACTTTGTAATGAAGTTTCATTTTCAAAAAACTGATTTAATAAGTCTTTGTGCAACTTTTTTTCCTTCTTTATAATAGAGTAAACAGCCTGTTCTTTTTCTGTTAAATCATTAAATAAAGATGTTTGAATATATTTTATTTTGTTTTTATCCCACGACATAAGATATTCTAAATCACTAAAAGATTCAATTAAGGCCGCTTTTTGTTGTTTAATTAATTGATTACAACCTTTAGACCAAGTATCATTAACCCTACCCGGAAAAGTAAAAATATCTCTATTGTACGAATGAGCAATATCTGCGGTAACTAATGCACCGCCTTTAGCTGCACTTTCTACTACAACCACAGCATCTGCTAAACCTGCAATAATGCGATTGCGTTTTAAAAAATTTTGTCGTTCCGGAAAGGTACTAGATATACCTTCGGTTATGATACCCCCTTTTTCTACCATTAATTCAGCAACATGTTTGTGTGCACCCGGATAAATATGTGCAAAACCACCTGCCATAATTGCAATGGTTGGTAAATCGTTTTCTATTGCAGAAAGATGAGCGCAAATGTCTATACCATAAGCTAATCCACTTATAATTGTAGTATCAGCTTGTCTTATAGAAACATCACGAACAAAATCTTGGCATAATTTTTTTCCATATTCGGTGGCATTGCGAGTACCTACAATAGATATATATTTACCATTTTCAAAATCAAAATGTCCTTTAGAGTATAACAAAACAGGGCAATCGGAGCATTCAAGCAGTTTCTTTGGAAAATTAGAATCTTTGTAAAAATGAAGATTAATCCTGTTGTCGTAGATATATTTAAGCTCTACTTCAGCTTTTTTTAATACATCATTAAATTGACTTACAATACTTTCTGCCTTGCTTTGTCCTATTCCGGATAAAGAAGCCAATGAACGTGCTGATTGTCTTAACACGTTATCTGCGTTCTCAAAGTAATCAATTAGTTTTTTTGTGTTTTGTGTACCAATTCCATCAATCAGAGTTAATGCAATGGTTTTTTGAATTAGTTGTTCTTCCATGAATAAATTTTATTAAGAAAAAGATGATTAGGCTTAAACTACAGCCGAGTAAATTTGCTAAAAAATCGGCAAAACTCGCGCTTCTTGGTGGAAATAGTATTTGTAATAATTCTAATATACCACCAAGTATAATTGAATAAACAGCCGCAGGAATATATGGTCTGCGGTGTAAGTTTTTAATACTATCAAATAAAACAATTGTACACAAAAGGGCGTACATGATAAGATGGACCCATTTATCGTAATAAGGAATCTTAGGAATTTCTATAGAAGAAGGCATTTTAATCATTGATAAGTATATAATAATAATGCTTATCAATGATGTTTTCCAATATGCTTTAATAATATTCATATCATCAAATCGCGTATAATTCTATCGGATACAAAAATACCATTTTCGTTTAGCTTAATAAAATTATCTTGTTTACAGAGTAGGCCTTCTTTTGTGTATAAGTTAGAATTTTTAATACAATGATCTAAATATTTATTGTCGATATTATTTATGTTTATGCCTTCACAGGTACGTAATGATTTTATTATCAATTCATTATAAATATCGTCATCATTTAAAATTTCTTGTTCATAATATATTCCATTGTTTTTTACCGCTTGTTGATATTTATCTAGATTAGATAGGTTCCATTGTCTTGAATTGCACCCGTTGTAAGAGTGTGCACCGGCACCCAATCCTAAGTATTCGACATTTTTCCAATAAGAAGAATTATGTATAGATCGAAATTCTGTTTTAGCAAAATTAGATATTTCATAGTGCTCAAAACCGCCACCAATTAAAGAATGTCTCAACGATTGAAATAATTCTAAACTAGTCTCTTCATCAACAGCTTTATTTCTCATTGAATACATTTTTGTACCTACTTCATAACTTAAATGATATGCTGATATATGTTGAACATTTAGTGACAGAGCTTCTTGTATTGTCTTATTCCAAAGATCAATTTTTTGTTGAGGAAGTCCATACATAAGGTCAATACTGATATTGTTAAAATAATTGTCTTGAGCCATTTTTACGGCTTTTTTTGCTTGTTCAGCATTGTGTCGCCTATTTAGCATTACTAATTCATCATCCTGAAAAGATTGGATGCCAATGCTTAGACGATTGATAGGTGTGTCACTAATTTTACAGAAAAAATCCTTCCGAATATCATCGGGGTTGCATTCTAAAGTAACTTCTTTAAGGTTGCTAAAATCGAAGTTTTTATATAGAGTATCAAATATTTTTGTTAAATTTTCTTTTGAAAGAAGAGAAGGGGTTCCTCCACCAAAATATATTGTATTAATATGTTTGTCTTTGATATAGTCTTTTCTTTGTATAATCTCTAAACAAACAGAATCAGTATATGAATCCATTTCCTCTAATCGGATGGTAGAAAAGAAATCACAGTAAGAGCAGCGTTGTGTACAAAAAGGGACGTGTATGTAGATTCCGGCCATTTCTATTTAATAGCAAAACTTTTTGATCCTATTAAATTGCCTTCCATAAAAATAGCAATGCTGTATGTACCGGTAGTAAGTTTTTCTTGAATAGGATAATATATACAAACATGAACGGCTTCTCCACCATATTCAATCTCTTTCTTGCCGGAAAATTCTATCTGATTACCTTCGAAATTAAAGGTGTTTTGCCCGGGTAAAGTCATCAACTCTTCTTTATAATCTGTAATACGCATATAAACCATTTTTTTACCCCGTTCTGCTGTGATGTTTCTGAGAATATCAAAGCAAATTTCAAAACTTGCAGTTTTTCTAAGGCTTTTTGTTGGTTGGCCCTTTTCGTTTAGCAGACTTATATTGATATTACTAGCCTCTAATATGGCTGCCATACTGACTTTTTTATCTAACTCTGCTGCTTCAGCAGCTTTTTGTTCCAATTCCTTGGCCGTTTGTTCGTATTGTTGTCTAACCTGATAATTTTCTTTTTGTAAGTTTTGATTTAAAGCGTTAAGAGAATCAACTTTTTCAACATAAGATTTAAGAACACCTCGAACAGTGCTTAATTCTTTTTTCAATTCACCAATACGACGTGTATTAGTTGCTTTTACTGTTTTTAATTCTTGCAATAATTGCTGTACTTTTTGCTTTTCATTATCAATTAATTTAAGTAAAGAGTCATTACTTGTGTTAATGTAAAAGTTTTCGTATTCATGAGCTATTTGTTCGAATTCTTCTACAGATTGCTGTTTTTCAAACTCCATTTCGGCTGTCACAGAACTTAGTTCCTGAGTTTTTTCTTGTAAGTCCTTATGCTGTAGGAAAAACAAAACTCCTAAAGCAATCACAGCAATACTCAGAATAATTGAGATGATGATTGGTATGTTTTTGGAAGAATTTTTCATTGCTCGTTAAAGTTTCGGCAAAATTAATCAATTTTTTAGTACTTTTGCAGCCTTAAATCCTAAAAATAAACAAGATGTCTTTACAATGTGGAATTGTTGGATTACCTAACGTAGGAAAATCTACATTATTCAATTGTTTGTCTAATGCCAAAGCTCAGGCTGCTAATTTTCCTTTTTGTACTATAGAGCCCAATGTAGGCGTAATTACAGTTCCTGATGAGCGTTTAACTGCATTAGCAGAACTTATACATCCACAACGTATAGTTCCAACAACAGTTGAAGTTGTTGATATTGCAGGTCTGGTAAAAGGAGCTAGCAAGGGCGAAGGCTTGGGAAATAAATTCTTGGCTAACATTAGAGAAACAGATGCAATAATTCATGTTTTAAGATGCTTTGATGATGCCAATGTAACCCATGTTGACGGAAGTGTAAATCCTGTTAGAGACAAAGAAATCATAGACACAGAATTGCAATTAAAGGATTTAGAAACAGTTGAAAGCAGAATTATTAAAGTTCAAAAACAGGCACAGAGTGGGGGTGATAAGACGGCAAAGACGATACTTGAGATCTTATTTAAATATAAAGAAGTTCTGTTACAAGGGAAGTCTGCAAGAACTCTTGTTTTAGATAAGGAAGAGCGCAAATTGACTAAAGACTTTTGTTTGCTTACAGATAAGCCGATTCTTTATGTTTGCAATGTTGATGAGGCTAGTGCTGTTAACGGCAATCACTACGTTGATGAATTGAAAGCGTCTTTAAAGGATGAAAATGCAGAGATATTAATTGTTGCAGCTGCAACGGAAGCTGATATTGCAGAACTTGAAACTTATGAAGAGCGACAAATGTTTTTAGAAGAAGTCGGTTTGAAAGAATCCGGAGTTTCTCGATTAATTAAAGCTGCATACAAATTGTTGGATTTACAAACATATTTGACGGCAGGCGAGCCTGAAGTTCGTGCTTGGACATTTAGAAAAGGCTGGAAGGCTCCACAATGTGCAGGTGTAATACACACAGACTTTGAGAAAGGCTTTATACGGGCCGAGGTTATCAAGTATGAGGATTATATATCATTGGGGTCAGAAAGTGCCTGTAAAGAGGCCGGAAAGATATATGTGGAAGGGAAGGACTATGAAGTGCAAGATGGCGATATAATGCATTTCCGTTTCAACGTTTAGAAATACTAAATATTAAATAAAAACCACATGGATTTTTTGTTTCCATGTGGTTTTTATTTTCTAAAAGTTCTGTAAGAATTCTGTAAGATTTGTGTCCCTATCTAAATTAAGTTTTTTGCGTAATCTATAACGACCAATTTCTACGCCTCTAACTGAGATATTTAAAAGAGGTGCAATATCTTTACTTACAAGATTCATTTTTAGGTATGCACATAGTTTCTTATCGCTTACGGTAAGTCCTTTGTATTGTTCACTCAAACGCTTCATAAAGTCTTGGTGAATATTGTCAAAGTTTTGTTCAAACTTCATCCAATCGTCGTCGTGTTCTATGTTTGAGTTAATGGAATGTACTAATCGAGTTAGTTTTTTTGAAATAGACTTTCCTTCTTCACTATTTGATAAGCCGCCGGCAATCTTGCTGATTTCATCTTTTATGTCAATTAGAACTTCATTTTTACGGATTAAGTTCATTGTTGAACTGGCTAATTCGTTGCTTTTATAAACAAGTTCACTCGAAAGTTGTTCGTTTTTAAGAGCAATAATTTCTTTCTCTTTTTCGGCAGACTCTTCTTCATGCAATTTTTTTTGAGCCTCCATTTGTTTCTTGTTTTCATTTTCAAGCAAGCTTTCTTTGTATTGGATATATTTGCGTAGCAGCAACAATAAACCAATTAAAAGTAAGAAATATATGGCATATGCCCAGAAAGAGCGATACCATGGTGGAGATATCGTGAATGTATATTCTGTAAATGAACTTTCTGAATTACGATTAAATGTCTTTACTTGGAATGTGTAAGTGCCTTCGTGCAAGTTAGTGTATTCTCTACTTGAAGATAAGTTTGGTTTTGACCAATTATCTTCGTAATTGAGCAGACGAGTAGAGTAGAGGGTTTGATTGTTTTTATTTGATGAGAAACTAACCGTACCAAACGTAAATCTTAATGAGTTGTCGCTATATGGTATTTTAATTGGCGCAAACTCTTCAGTTGTTTTAAGATATTGACTAGTAATGTTTTTCTCACTTTTTGTTGAGTAAATTTGGCGAATAAAGACATCAAACAAATTTGTTTTATCCAACATTTCCAGATTAACCAATGTAAATCCCTCTTCATTAGATACAAGTATATTTTCTGAGTCTAGAGCATTTAGGTCAAAATATTCGTACAATAGTTCTTCCGGTATAGAAAAACATTTATTGGGATTACATGTATACACATCATCTTTTTGTTTTATGGCAAGACCAATCTGATCAAATTTAACGAACCATAATCTGTCATCTTGGTATTCTTTTAAAGAATAATATTGTCCTCCTCCTAATAAACTATTAGTAAGTTGAGTATTAACATCCATGAAGTCTGTTGCAGAGTTGTATCTATGTAAGCCGTCTTCTGCAGCAAATATCAAATCTCCGTTCACACTGAAAACGGAAATATGTTCATTTGTTGGGAATCCTTTTTCAGTGCCATAGAATTTTACACTTTCGGCTTTTTTTAAATCCTTAGACAGATGTATTCTGTAAACTCCTTTTAAACCATGACTCATCCAAATATCACCGGCTTCATCTTGTTCAAATAAGCGGGAAGATTCATTAAAACCTTCAATATTATGTGAGAAAACCCAAAATCCATCTTGTTTTTTCATCAAAAAGAAACCATTATAGTGGCCTGCTATCAAATAATTAGGATTACTACGCAGTTTTTGTATAGTCCAAACACCTTCAATGTTTGCAATTTTGCGCGAATATTTACCATTTATCTCAAATAGTCCTTTGTGATGGCAGCAATAAATATGATTATCAATCTGTTTGATTGCATATACCTGACCTTGAGTTCCATCAATAGTTTCAATGGCTCCTATTTCACTATTAGCATACTTTGTAACAAACAATCCTTGGTTTGTGCCTAAATATAAATCTGATCCAACAATTAAAGAACAATAGCCACTACCATAGGGATTATTTTGTGCAAATAATGAACGGAATGGCGAGTTTATTTTTACATAGTCAATACCCTTGTCTAGTCCTAACCACAAATTACCTTCCATATCAAAGTCTAGGCTTAAAACAGTATTGTTTTGTAAGCCGGAATCCATATTGATAATTGTGTATTCCTTTGTTTTTAGATTTAAAACAACAACACCATTTTGTACAGTACCAACTGCAAGTGTTTGACCATTAATTTCTGCGCAAAATGCTTGATATTTAATCAAAATGTCGTTAATAGGAAGTGTAGATTTCTTCATTTCACCATTTTGGTAATCGTATATTCCATGACTTTCGGTGATGAATGCGATAGCATTGTCTTCCATTGGTAGAATGGCGCAAACGCTTTTATTCTGTAATTCCTCGCAATTAGGAAGTGAAATGAAACTTGTACCAATTAAAACAAAAACGCCATCTGTGTCAGATGTTAGATAAAGTGCGTTATTAAAAACTGCTGAGAATTTGATTTTTGCAGGAGTATCCAATTTAGTTATTTGTCCATTTTCATAGAAGAAAATTTGATTTGTTCCTTGAAAAACAATACTGTTGTTAAGTATACTAATGTGCCATATTTCACCGAACGTCAGGTCTTTCTCCGGTAGGAGAGCTGATAATGATTCGTATTCTGATAAGCCATTTCTTTGAGCTTTAAAAACTCCGAATTCGTTATATGCGCCAACGTAAATATCGCCTGCCGGAGTAATTTTTAATGATCTGACATTATTGCCTGAACCCGGAAATTGAGATGAAGTCCATCTTATTCCGTCATAAGACAACAGTCCATTCATATTGGCAAAATACATCAAGCCATTACGTTGTTGAGATACACCCCAGTTCTGTGCACCTAACTTGTAGTCCATCTTGTAGAAATTCTGAATGGGCTGACGAATTGTTGCACTTACTGATGCCAGTATGCTTAAAAAAACAATTAGGACAGTTAGTAGCCGTTTCATAAGTATTTAATTTAAGGTTTTCTTGTACAAATTACTTCACATAAAAGTATATAGTTGCTAAAAATAGTTATTCTCTTCCTTCAAAATGCCGCTAATTAATTCGTTTGCTAGTCGGCTTGCACCAAAACGAAGATATTCATTATTCAACCATTCTTCACCTAAAACATCTTTTATTATGGTGTAGTATAATAGAGCATCTTGCGTTTTGTTTATACCGCCTGCTATTTTGATGCCATGTTGTATTCCTGTTTTTTCGTAATATGCTTTTATTGCTAAACACATTGTGTAAACAGAGTATATATCAGTAGATCCTTCCTTGCCTGTACTTGTTTTAATATAGTCAGCTCCAGCCTCCATTGCAATTATTGATGCTTTGAAGATGTTCTCGTATGTGTTAAGTAATGCTGTTTCCAATATCACCTTTAGAGTATATTCGTGGACTGCTGCTTTTATCTCCTGAATCTCGTCGAAAATATAATCGTAATTACCAATTAAGAATTGTCCAACAGGTAGAACCATATCTATTTCTGTTGCTCCATCTGAAATAGCAAGTGCTGATTCTGCAAGTTTAACAGCTGTGAATGTCTGGGATGAAGGGAAGCCGATTACGCTTGTTATGCCGATTTCTTCAATAAGTAAACTTTTTACAGTTTCTACACATACAGGATACACACAAATTCCTGCGAGTTTTGGAAGTTCCGGTATTTTTTCATTTAGAAGATTTACTTTTTCAACAAGTGATTCAATTGTTTTTTCGTTATCTGTTGATTTTAGTGATGTGATTTCTAAACAAGAAAATATGAGTTTCAAGGAGGCACTTGTATCATTGTTTTCGTAATGCTCATCAATAATTCTTTTTGCCTCACTTTTTATTTTATTCTCAGTTCCATTAAACGGGTAGTTCTTCAATAATCCTTCGAAATCTTTCATATTGTATTGATTCTTTTGCTTGGTGATTGTTAATACGCTTTAGATTTTGAGTCCATCCATATAGTAGTTGGACCATCATTTTGTAGCATAATTTGCATATCTGCTCCAAAAATACCTTTTTTTATCTCTTTTTTCAACAATTCGGACAATTTTTTGCAAAAATCTTCATAAATAGGCATTGCTATCAATCCTTTTGATGCGCGAATGTATGAAGGGCGGTTCCCTTTTTGTGTTATTGCCATTAAAGTGAATTGGCTGATGCATAAAATTTCCCCGTCAATATCTAAGACTGATAAATTCATTACTTTTTGTCGGTCATTGAAAATTCTGAGGTTAACAATTTTTTGTGCAAGATAGTTTTCGTCTTCTTCGGTATCGCTGTCTTCAATCCCAACAAAAACTAAAAGTCCGGTTTTTATCTCCCCAACTATTTTTTTATCTACTTCAACTTTTGCGTGTTTTACGCGCTGTATTACTGCCCTCATTACGAATCGTTTTTAAATTTTTAATTCTGGAGCCGTCAAAATAGGATGAAAATGTTCATAAATTATTGATGCTCTGGCGTTTCCAACAATTTCTGCTAATTCTATTTTTTCTGCCGTTTGGATGCGTTTTACGCTTTTGAAATGTAAAATCAGTAATGATTTGGTTTTTTCACCAATTCCTTTTATTTCGTCAAGTTCAGAATGGATTTGTGTCTTACTTCTTTTTTCTCTGTGAAAGGAAATGGCAAAGCGATGAACTTCGTCTTGTATGCCTGATAAAAATTTAAATAAATTGTCGGTTGGTTTGAGTCCGATTGCTTGTGGTGGAAAACCAAAAAGTAATTCATTGGTTTGATGCTTGTCGTTTTTGGCAAGGCCGGCTATTGGAATTGACAAACCAAGTTGGGATACAACTATATCTCTTATTGCATTCATTTGGCCGATACCGCCATCGGCAATTATCAAGTCGGGTAGTGTAGTATTTTCGTTTATCATTCTTTGGTATCTACGAAAAACTACCTCGCGCATTGAAGCATAGTCATCAGGACCCTGTACTGTTTTTATATTGTATTTTCTATAATCGGATTTGCATGGTTTAGCCTTGCGGTATACGACGCATGCTGCGACAGCATCACTGCCCGAGATATTTGAATTATCAAAACATTCTATATGCATTGGCAATCTGTCAAGGTGAAGAGCGTTTTGCAGATCTTTTAAAATCTGTGTTGATCTTTGTTCGAGATTGAGTTTCTCACTTTGTTTCAGTCTGTCAATACGATATTGCTTAACATTTTGCAGAGAAAGATCTAGTAGTTTCTTTTTATCGCCTTTTTGTGGGATGCTTATCTGTGTATCATTTAATTCAAGTTCTGGTAAGAAAGGCACAATTATTTGTTTAGAATTACTATTCAGCCTACTTCTAAGTTCTAATATGGCTATTGCTAATAGCTCTTCTTTTGATTCGTCTAATTTTTTATGGCATTCTATTGTAAATCCCTGAATAATAGATCCTTTGCTTATTCGTAGGATGTTTATGTAGGCAATATTATCATATTCCTCGTATCCAAACACGTCTAAATCATCATCGTGTGTGGTTGTTATTATTGTTTTACTTTGATATTGTAATAGAGCATCGTATTTTAGCTTTAATTCTTGAGCCTTTTCAAATTGATAATTTCCGGCTAAGTTTTGTATCTCTTTTAATAAATAGTCTGTTATTGCGCGGCTATTTCCTTTGGCTATTTCCTTGATTTCAGCTATCATCTTTTGGTAGTCGTCTTTTTTTTGATATCCTACGCAGCATCCAAGACAATTATGAATGTGATACTGCAAGCAAACACTATATTTACCTGCAGCGATACTATCTTCTTTAAGCGGAAGTCTACAAGTGCGTATAGGATAAATTTTTTTAATGAGTTCGAGTAGTGTATCTAAAACCCAAACTGAACTATATGGACCAAAGTATTCAGCTCCGCGAAAAACCTGTCTTGATTTAAAAACGCGAGGAAATTCTTCTTTTGTGATACACAACCAAGGATATGTTTTACCATCTTTAAGTAAAATATTATATCGAGGTTGATATTTTTTTATGAGATTGTTCTCTAAAAGTAAAGCGTCTGCTTCTGTGTTTACCACAATATACTTTAAGTCGTATATTTTTTTTACAAGTACGTTTACTTTTGCAGAAGTTTGTGTTTTGTTAAAGTAAGAAGAAACCCTACGTTTTAAATTCTTCGCCTTGCCTACATATATTATCAAACCGTCTTCATTGTAGTATTGGTAAACACCGGGTGTTTCAGGTAATGAAGATACAATTTGTTTTATGTGTTCAAGACGTGTGCTCACATTTATATTTAATAATGAATAAGCGAATCAATTTGTGCATTAGCATCAAATAGTCTTCTACCATTTAAGCCATCTAGTTCTGCTAAAAAATTTATATATACTTTTTTGACTCCAAACTTTTTAATTAACTCGTAAGCTGCTTCCATAGTTCCACCGGTTGCTAATAGGTCATCGTGCAGCAAAACAATATCGTCTGATGATAGGGCATCTTCGTGTATTTGTATTGTGTCGACTCCATATTCTTTTGCGTAACTTATTTCAATAACGTTTGCCGGAAGTTTGCCTTTTTTGCGGATAGGAACAAAACCTGCATTAATTTTATTTGCAAGAATAGGAGCCATTATAAAGCCACGAGATTCTATTCCTACTACTTTT
Source organism: Bacteroidetes bacterium ADurb.Bin302 (assembly GCA_002069025.1). The sequence continues at coordinate 66,879 of MWBK01000061.1, forward strand.
GTAATATTTAGGTTGCTGTACATATCTACCAGCCTATTTTCAAACCATTTCATGCATTCCGGTTTTTTAAATGCAGTTGTGAAGTCGCGAAACAAAATTCCTTTTTGCGGAAAATCCGGAACATCTCTGATTTCTTTTTTTACTTCTTCAATAGTCATGATTTTATTTTTTTTACATGTTCCACGTGGAACGAATCTAAAATTGTTCCACGTGGAACATGATTATCTACCCATTAAGGTTAACAAAATATTTATATCACTTGGCGATATGCCTGGTATACGAGCTGCTTGTGCAATTGTTTCGGGATCTGCTTTTGTTAGCTTTTGCCTAGCTTCTATTGAAATTGCCTGAATACTTGAGTATTCGAATTTGCCTTTTATTTTTATTTCTTCTAGTCTTTGTAATTTGTCAGCAATCAATTTTTCTCTACTAATATATCCGGCATATTTAACAGAGATTTCTACAGCTTCTGTAATTTCTTCTTTTCTGTTCAGAATTTCGTCAATTTTTAATTTGAGCAAAGGAAGTTCTTCTGCCATTTTTGTAATAGACAAATCAGGGCGCAAGAGTATATCTTTGTATTTGGCTCCTTGTTTTATTGGAGAATTTCCAAGTCTTTCTAAAAGAGGATTAATCTCAGCCGGACTAGCAGTTGTGGTTTCTAGAAAATCTTTTAGAATCGCACATTGTTTTTCTTTTTCCTTCCAAAGTTTATAACGAGTGTTATCTGCCAATCCAATTTTGTGTGACTTTGTAGTTAGTCGTGCATCAGCATCATCTTGTCTCAATAGAATTCTATATTCGGCTCTAGATGTAAACATTCGATATGGTTCATCAACTCCTTTTGTTACTAAATCATCAATTAATACGCCGATATATGCTTCGTTTCTTTGCAGTGTAAATTCAGATCCTCCATGGCATTTTTGATGTGCATTGATACCTGCAATCAAACCTTGACCGGCAGCTTCTTCATATCCTGTAGTGCCATTTATTTGACCTGCAAAAAATAGATTTTGAATTTGCTTGGTTTCCAAGGAGTGTGTTAGTTGTGTCGGTTCAAAATAGTCATATTCTATTGCATATCCCGGTCTAAAAATATGAATATTCTTAAATGCAGGAATTGCTTGAAGAGCGTTTATTTGTATATCCATAGGAAGCGAAGAAGAAAATCCATTAAGATAATATTCTGTGCTTTCTTCACTCTCCGGTTCCAAAAACAAAGGATGTGTTTGTTTGTCAGGGAAAGTAATAATTTTTGTTTCAATGCTGGGACAATATCTTGGTCCTATACTTTTGATTTGTCCGTTATAAAGAGGGGAGTCTTTTATACCACTTCTCAAAACATTATGTACCTCTTCGTTTGTGTTTAAAAGGTAACATGGTAATTGCTTTAAGTTTCTTGGTTCGTAGTCTAGATAAGAAAACTTATGAAAATCGCAATCTCCATTTTGAATTTCAGTTAGGCTTAAATCAACACTGCGTATGTCTATTCTTACAGGTGTTCCTGTTTTCATACGCTGGCTTGTAAATCCAATAGAAGTGAGTTGTTCTGTAAGGCCGGTACTTGCGGGTTCTGACATTCTTCCACCTTTCACTTGTACTTTACCAACATGAATTAAACCATTTAAAAACGTACCATTTGTCAGCACAACACTTTTAGCTTTAAACTCTGCCCCTAAGCTGGTTTTTAGTCCTACTACTTTATTGTTAGATATAATTAGCTGACTAACAGTGTCTTGCCATATAT
>MWBK01000062.1 GCA_002069025.1 Bacteroidetes bacterium ADurb.Bin302
TAATTTATATCTTTTGGAACCATAAATGTTGTTTCAAAACATCCATTAGTGGCACTTGCTTTTCCACTAAACAAAATGTTAGGATAATCTTGATAATTAAAAGGAGTATTTCCTTTATTGGCCAATGTAGTCATGGTCTCTTCTTTGTCGTAAATGGTAAGATTTACAGTTCCATTAAAGTCTTTTAAAGAGTCTCCATTTTCATCAGCTATATGTCCTTTTATAGTAACAAGTCCAAGAGCTTGCATCAATGCATCTTCAGGAATCAGGCTATTAATGCTATCTGTTATTATTCGTTTTGTCGGATAATTCAAAACTAGTGCAGGATCTCCCAAAAGCGAGAAATTTAGTTTGTTTTTGTCGTAACCTATATCAATTTTAGCTCTTCTTACAATTTCTCCAAGTGTTAGAGGGTCTTCACCTTCTTTTGGAACGATATAATCATATACAGCAGAACCTAGCTTGAAATTGTCACTTGAAAATACTACACGTGTTGTCGTAAGTAAGGCAATACCACCTCCATTTGGATTAAGGAAAACATTCATTCCTGCCGATACAGTATTGTTATCATAACGGCTAAAGTCACATGTTGCAGTAATCCATAGAGCTTGTTTATCATTATACATGGCAATAATGTCATTCTGATTAATGGTTTGCTCTTGCGAAAGTGTATAAGGACCTCCATGTCCAACGTATGTAAATACCAATACGCCATTTTTTATATCTTTCAAAATGGTTTCGCGTGCAACAGGATATGTTCCTCCGCTTGTGCTTTGAACAAGCGGATATGCATCAAAGTATACTTTGTGTGCTTGGTATGCCTTATTTAATGAATATAATGATTTAGATAATTTATCTGCTTGAGACATGTGAATGTTACTATCTTCGTCGTCAGCCATAAAAGCAAAGATGTTTTTCCATGTGCCGGTGAGACTATTTTGAGCATATTTAATTATTTTATTTACTCCATTTTCAGCTTCCGTATTAGAAGATATAGGCAATCTACCTACCGAAATGTCCATTTTGTCTGAAGCAAGTGATCCTCCTTCATTGTCATCCAACAAGCCGTAATAATCATCTGTAACGTAAGAACGCGTTGATAATAGTGATTCTTCTGATTGATAACTGATTAAAGGCAACTTTGCGTGTTTGTATCCTCTATTGTCGTGTGATGCGACTCCAAAGAACAGTAATGAACTTGGTAATTTTGATCCATCTGATGCGGCTCTGTCATAAAACACTTTCAAAAAGCGACGATATGCAGTTGCATCAGGCGTTCCTGAAGAAAATTCATTGTAAATTTGTTCGGGAGTAGCTATATGTACTACCATGCCGTCATGTGTGCGATGGTGTTCTGCTAATCTTTCGGCAGCTGCCATATACTCAGAAGGAGTAACAATTATCATGTCGCATTGCGCTAAACCATGCAAATTTTGATTTGCAACTGCTCCAACAATTGTAGGAGCAGGAAAAGATGCCTGTGTGTTAAGGGCTAAAAAAGTCTGCAGATCATTATGTAATGCAGTAAATGAAAGCGTACCATTGTATTCGGTAGGAATTTCAGTGATATTCGATTGATCTGTGATATTCCAAATTTTTGTACTTGATGTAGCTCCACTTATTTCGTAACCGGCAACTGCATCAAACTCAATATCATTAGGATAAAAAATTTCCATTGAACTTCCATTGAAATTCAGATGTTTGTATGCGCTTAATGTGATGTAATTGAGGTATCCTACATTTGATGATGCAGCAGGATTGTATTTAAGCGTAACTGTTTGATAATCAAAATTTGAACAACTTACATTTCTTGATATTGAACCTGAATTAGCTACTTGATGCGAACTCCCGACAGCAGATATTTTAATGTTATTGCTTAATACGTTACCATTAAAACTGACAGTGTAGGTGGTTGCTGAAGATGATGTTGCAATTGCTTCAATATTCAATAGAGCATCTTCATCAGTTGCAACATTTTCAATTGGAAGCTGAAAATTACGTTCAAGTGTACCTGATTCAAACTTTTCGCCATACCATTCTCTACCTGATTCAAGCAAATTTATTGATTCGACATTGTGATATACGCCGGCCAAAGATTTATTCACAGTAAGAGTAGGAGTATCTTCAATTTTTTCAGCTTGCTCTATTCTTCTGCCAATTCCTGCATCCGAAGTAGCAAAATAGTATCCATAGTCAGTATAATAATTGGGAGTGAATTCATATCCTCCGGTTAGATCGTTATAAGTTCTTTTTATAACACCTTGAGCCCAAAATAGTATGTAGTCTCCGGATCCGAAAACCTCATCAGATCCTTTCTCCATAAAAATTGCGATTTCTTTTAAGTCGTCTTTATCTGCGATTGATATTTTAGAGAAATCTTCTTCTTGAATTTCACCTCCATACCCAAAAATTCTAATGTTTGCGGGGCTTGAAACACCCATATTTACAATTTCTTCGTATGTAAGTTTGTATATGCCCGATTCTCTAACAGCTAATTTAACCCAATACCCGCTTGCTAAAACAGAATTTGACGGATATGCATCAGCTGCGATTCTTACATTTCTTTTCTTTGTTTTAAATAAGGTATTTATGCTAATCTTAGCAGAAATCAATTTTTGATATTTACCATCTTTCAATATTATCGGACAAAAACGCAGGTCAAGGCTTGAGTTGTGCCTTTCAGTACTTATAGATGTCCTAAAAATAATACTGTCTGCGATATTGGCGTTTTTGAGTAAATTAGACTCAACAGTATTTAAAGGCTCATATTTACAATCGTTAATACTTGTCTTATAGTCTGATGTTTTGCTGTATTCTTCAATCGGAACTGATATGGTATAAAATGGCAGTTCGTCTATATACTGAGCATCCTCAAAACTTAATCTTGTTTCTTGTTCACTTGGCGTTGAAAAAATGCGCGGAGATTCCCATAATATATTTACCGGAATAATCTGTTCGGCATTCATACTAAAGTATGATGCAAAAAACGTAATAAGTAATATCAGGTATTTATTTTTAAAATCCATTTTATTTAATATAGAAATCTAAGATTGGTTTATCTTCTATATATCCTTGCAAATGATCATCTTGATGAACCGGTCCAACTCCTACGGGAGTTCCTGTAAATATTAAATCGCCGGTTTTAAGTGTAAAAAACTTACTTACATATTCGATGATAAAATCGACATCAAAAATCATGTCACCGGTGTATCCTTTTTGTACGGTTTTCCCGTTAATATCCAAACTAAAATGTAAATCTTGTACATTCCCTCCAAAGTCTGAAATAGGGAAGAACTCGCTTATAGGGGCTGAAAAATCGAAGGCTTTACATAATTCCCAAGGGCTTCCGGTTTCTCTGAACTTAGCTTGTAAATCTCGCGCCGTAAAATCTATTCCTAATCCTATTTCATGATAATATTTGTTGGCAAATTTTTTTGCAATGTTGCGACCAACTTTATCAATACGTACAACCAATTCTGTTTCGTACTCAATGCGATCTGAAAAATCGGGTATATAAAATGGTTTACCTCCTTTTAGCAGTGCAGAATCGGGTTTGCAAAAAACTGCCGGTTCTTTGGGTCCTATATGTTCAAGCTCTTTGTTATGGTCTAAATAATTCCAACCTATTGCAATGATTTTCATGCTTTTGCCACAATATATTTGGGCAAAGATACGAATTTAATGTGTATTTTAGGAGTGATGAAACGGAATTATAGTTAAATTTGTCATTCAGAAATTTTGAATAAATTCATTTCTGTACTAAAACAAAAGTAATTCAGCCTAAATAATCATTATAAAATGGATATGGATTGGAAACATAAATTAGGGTTGGTATATTCTACAAATCCTGATGCGATGAATAGTGTAGATGATTCTGAAGAAGTGAAAGAACAAATTCCCAATCAAAAACAATGTTTGTGTTTATCATTTCAACGTCGAAATGGTAAACCTGCCACAATAATAAGCGGTTATGAAGGTAGTGATGACTCTCTCAAAGAACTTGCAAAGCGTCTTAAAGTTAAATGTGGAGTAGGTGGGTCTGTACGTGATGGAGAAATCCTCATACAGGGCGATTTGCGTGTAAAACTAAAAGAATTATTACATTCAGAAGGATTTAAAACAAAGGGCATATGAGTGATCTTCACGTATATAAAGCATCTGCAGGTTCGGGCAAAACAACTTGTTTGACAGAATCTTACTTAGAATTGATGGCCTCGGGAAATGCCTCGGGAAATTATAATTTCGAACACAGACATATATTGGCAGTTACTTTTACCAATAAGGCCACAGAAGAAATGAAGTCTAGAATTATTCAACTTCTGGCAAAAGTAGCTAATGGCGAAAAGACATTACCTTATTTGGATTCAAAACGCGCTAAAGAGATGCTAAGGTCTGTTTTGCACGATTATTCTCGATTTAAAATCAGCACTATAGATCGTTTTTTTCAGCAAGTTATTCGCGCTTTTGTTAGAGAATTAGGCATCAATAGTAATTATGCTGTTGAATTAGATCACGATCAAGTTATTGAAGATGCCGTAGATGAGATTATTTTGTCGCTTGACCAACCGAATAATAAGGATGTGCTTGATTGGCTATTGTCAATGGCGCAAGAAAAAATTGACGCAGGTAAGAATTGGAAGGTAAGAGATGATTTAATTAATTTTGGAAAGGAAATCTTTAAAGAAGATTATTTGAAATATGGTAGCCTGATTACTAATATTAATACAATAAAAAATTACAAAAATAAAATATATGTAATCAAGAAAGACAGGTCATCTACAATAATAAATGCGGCAAAAGATTTAAAAGAAAAAATAGGATCAGCAGATCTTCTTCTTACAGATTTTAAAAATGCATCAAGAGGTCCTTTATGTGTTCTTGATAAATTCTCAGCCGGTGAAATAGTTGGTTTGTCTGATACTTTCTTAAATCTACCAAATGATCCTAACAATTTTTACACAAAAAATTCGCCTCAGAAAGTTATTGATGCTAGCGATTGGCTATGTGATGATGTTGCAAATTTTATAGATATATACAATGAGAATATCATAGAATATAATTCAGCAGAGGCTATATATAGGTTTTTGCCATCATTAGGTGTTTTACATCATATTGATGAGGTCGTTAAAACCATGCAAAAAGAAGCTAACTCTCTGCTTATTAGCGATTCGGTAAAATTGTTGAATACTATTGTAGAAGATAACGATGCTCCATTTGTATACGAAAAAGTAGGTACCATTATCAAGCATTATTTGCTTGATGAGTTTCAGGATACATCTGCAATGCAATGGAATAATTTTAAACCTTTAATAGCAGAAAGTTTAGGAAACGGTCAAGAAAATCTTGTAGTAGGAGATGTAAAACAAAGTATTTATCGTTTTAGAAATTCTGATTGGAAAATCCTTGGTAATCAATTAGAGTCTGTAGATTTCAAAAATCAGATTAAATCGCATACTCTATCTACAAATTATAGAAGTGATGCTCAAATAGTATCATTTAATAATGATTTCTTTCAGTATGCAGTTAACGCTTTGCAAGATAAATATAACGATCAATTGCGTGAAGATTTGGTTGGAATTGTTTCGGATGACGTTCTTCGCAAGTCGTATTCGGATGTGCTTCAAAATACAAAAAAAGATGCTGATAGTGGTTATGTTGAGATTCGTTTACTTGAAGAAAAAAATGTTGAAGATTGGCGCATATTGGCCATAAATAATTTATTTAATTCGATTTCAGAATTACTCGAAAAAAAATATAACTATGGTGATATAACAATATTGGTAAGAACAAAAAAGGAAGCTGCTCAAGTGGCTCAAAGTTTGCTTGAAAATAATATTCCTGTTGTATCAGACGAAGCATTACAAATTTCATCGTCATTAGAAGTATGTTTGATTGTTTCAGTAATTAAGCGGTCAATAAACCCGAATGATGATCTTAATAAGCTGTATATAGAGCATTTATGCAAAGAGATTAATGTTGTACAAGCTGAAGAAGAGTTAGCCGCGGATATGCCATTGTATGAGTTTGTAGAAAAAATAATTGATAATTATGGTCTGCGTTCGCACAAAAATGCGGTGGTATATATACAAGCTTTTCAAGATTTGCTACTTGAATATGTTTCAAAACAAAGTTCAGATGCAAATAGATTTGTAGAGTGGTGGGAACAAACGGGAATATCTAAGAGTTTGACCACAGGTGATGCAGGTAACGCTGTTACTATCATGACATTGCATAAATCCAAAGGTTTGTCTTTTAATGTTGTTATTATGCCTTTCTGTACATGGAAGTTGGATGATAATTCCGGTGTAAATACAAAAATAATGTGGTGTAAAACAAGCCGGCCATTTGATGGTATAGATTATGTGCCGGTAAAATATTTGAGTACACTGTCTAAAACAATCTTTGCTGAAGATTATTACAAAGAGTTGATGAACAATTACATGGATAATATTAATTTGATGTACGTTGCTTTTACTCGTCCTATTAAGGCATTGATTTGTTTTAGCATGAATCCTAAAAAAGATTCATTTAATAATGTTGGAGATTTATTGAGAAAATATATTAATTCACCTAATCTGAGTGAATTTGTATCATCCGATGAAACTTCGGCTAAATTTATTCAAGGAGAGTTAAAACCGAAAGAAAGTGATGTAACAAAGCCGCTTGATGAAGGTTCTGAAGATATATATATCACTCACACAGATATATCTCGTTTCGGTTTACGAAAAAAATCAGATAGTTCTGAACAAAATATCATGGGAATAATATTGCATGGTATAATGGAAAAAATAATTAAATCTGAGGATTTGAATTCTGTTGTACAAGAAATGCAAAGATTAGGATTAGTCTCAGCAGATGAGGCAAAACAAATTACTGAAAAACTAGATCCATATATTAATAATCCTGCTGTAAAAACCTGGTTTGATGGCAGTTATAAGATTCTAAACGAAAGGACTATTATTACAGCGAATGCTGAGAATTATCGACCTGACCGAATTATGATAGGCAAAGATGAAATAATTGTTGTTGATTATAAATTTGGAGAAAAGAAAGATTCTCATTTTAGTCAGGTTAGTACATATATGTCACTGCTTAAGTTAATGGGGTATAAGAATGTTTCAGGCTATATATACTATCAGAATGATTTAGAGATAGTAACTGTCAGTTAGCTTTTTAAATTCTTCTGTATATTCGTGTCGAGTATCAGTTTCTATGCATAATTGATGCTCTGTCAAATCTTGCTTGTTTCTTGTTAGTTCAAGAATTAATCGTATTACCTTAGCTCCCGGTTTTGGAATAATTTTTGTGCGCTTTGATACAAATAAACTGCATTTTTCTGCTTCTTTTATAAAAATTTCTGCCTCAATAGTAGGTAAGATAAGACAGAATCTTCCATTGTCTGATAATATTTTTGCAACAGACGAACAAAGTTTATCGAATGGTAGTATGTCATTATGTCTGGCAATGCTACGTTCGTGCTCAGGTGCTTTAAGCGATTGCTTGAAATAGGGTGGGTTGCTGATTATCAAAGAATATTGTTTGTCACAATTCTCAGCGTATTGTATAAAATCAACACATATTATGTTGATATTTTTCCATGGTGATGCCATGATATTATTTCTTGCCTGATTAGCGGCTTTCTCATCTATTTCTATTGCATCAATTGTTGATGAGGTAGATTTCTGTGCAAGCATTAATGCAATTAATCCTGTTCCGGTACCTATATCTAATATTTGTTCGTCAGAGTCAATTTGTGTATACGCTCCTAATAACACGCCATCAGTACCAACCTTCATGGCGCAATCAGACTGCATAATTGTAAATCGTTTGAACTTAAAATAGTCGTTTGGCATCCGGATTAATTTTTGATCGGGCAAATATACACAAAAAAGAAAACACTACGCGGTACGTTTACCATGTAGTGTTTTCCACCCTTAAAAACTTATGAAAAAATGAATTATGAAATAATGTTATTTAACAACCATTGTTTCGGTGTTGAATACAGCACCGTTGTAAATAGTTACGAAATATCTGCCTTTTGCAAGATGAGCTATATCTAAATTACATTCATTGCTATTAGGTTTAATTGATATTACAACTGCGCCATTTTGTGCACGAACTTCGATTTTACTAATTTCTTCTTGTGATACGATGTTAACAAATTGAACTGCAGGATTTGGAGAAATTTTTGCAATTGCAGTGCTTGTTTCTTGTACTGATGTTGCAGGGCAATCTCCAACTTTGTAATAGATAGCTTCAGGTTTTGTTAAGTTTTCTGCTGTCATTTCATTACCCGGGATGTCACTTGTACGATACAAGAATAATGATTTAACAGATTCTCCTGTATATTGGGTTGTGTATGTTGCAGATTTTTCGTCATTAGCGATTGTCATTATTTGATTACCGCCTTCAGTTTGTTGAATTTCTGCATACATCAATGTAAGCTCACTGTTATATGGAGTAACTGTATATGTTACATTACCGCTTATAGCATCGTATGATATTACATAATGTATACGAAGAACTGTTGGATTGCCAAAATGTCCTTTATCTCCTGAACATTGAGATTCTAATGTTTCAGTACTTGCGATTACAGATTCTGCTCCGGTAGAAATATTGTTGCAATAATCTTTTGCTTTAATAGAAAAGTTATATTCTGTTCCAGGTGTTAAACCGTCTATTTTGATTACACCGGCTGTGGCAGTAAATACTTTGTCTGTAAAACTTTCGCAAGAAACTACGAAGTTTGTAATAGCGTTTGAGTTTTGATCAACACCTGCAACATTTAAATTTATATCGTATGCTGTTTTTGATTCCAAAGAAGCAGAAGTCATAGTCGGATTTTCTGTTAAATCGCAATCTCCTGAACAATTTGCTGTAACATCAATATCAGATACCGATACTTGCCAACGACCGGCCCAATCAGGATTACCATATTGAACCATTATACTTGAAGTTGTAGTACCGGGATTAAGTGTAGCTTCAATAGCTAATTCTGCTAAAGGTTCGCCTGTTTGAGCTGTTCCAAATTCGTAGAAACCTTGTGTTGCATCAGATACGGTAACATATATGTAATTAATACCTTTAACGTTGTCTAAACCAGGTTTTACTACAATGTTTAGTTTGCCGGCTTCGTCGCCTGAAATCGTTAATAATATATGTGAATTTACATCTCCGAAATTCGGGTCGTTAAGATGTCCTGTCGGAGTATCGCACCATTCTGATGCAGGTGCTGCAAAAGCAGCAAATCCTACCATGATCATTGTCA
>MWBK01000063.1 GCA_002069025.1 Bacteroidetes bacterium ADurb.Bin302
GCCTTATACAGAAATGTTTTCGGAAAGTTATATACGAGCAGACGGGGTTACATTACAAGAAAACACTAATAAATCAGACTCATATCAAGCAGAAAACATAAACGCATCAATTTATGCAGCATTAGAAATGCCCATAGGAGATGCCGCACAAATATACGCAGGAGTACGTTTAGAAAACAACTATCTACGGTTATTCGGATATGAATCTGATGGTATCAAACCAGTAAATATTAACAGATTTACATGTACCCCTTTCCCATCATTAAATGCAAGTTATTCAATTAACGATCAACATAAACTACGATTATCGTACGGATACGCAATAAATCGTCCTGAATTCAGAGAAATTGTCCCTTACGTATATTACGACTTTGATTTGTTTTCAAATTTCGAAGGTAACCCATCTTTGCAAGATGCTTACAGCCACAACGCTGACTTCAGATATGAATTTTATTTCCCATCAGGAGAAACTATTTCTGCAGCAGTATTCTATAAATACTTTAATCATCCTATCGAAACAACCTATTACGAGGTAGGCGGACAATATCAATACACTTATACAAATGCCGAATCGGCACAAAATGCAGGTATCGAAATTGAATTTAGAAAGAGTCTTGATTTTATGGGATTGCCTGATTTTCAAGTTGTATTAAACGGATCATACATTTTTAGTCGTATCGCATTTAAAGATGGTAGTTTTGAACGAAACAGAGCTATGCAAGGTCAATCACCGTATTTAATAAATGCATCATTATTCTATAATAACGAACAAATAGGGCTTAACGCATCACTGCAATACAATGTAGCCGGGGAACGTATTGTTGCAATTGGTGTAGTAAATCAAGATATCAGTGAAGACATTCCTAATATTTACGAAATGCCAAGGCATATGCTTGATTTTAGTATCTCTAAAACACTAGGCAAATACTGCACTTTAAAACTAGGATGTAAAGACATGTTGAATACAGCATGTGAACTTAAACAATTTCCTCAATTCGAAAAAGACGGTAAATTGCAAACACGCGAACAAATAGTTCGTTCATATACACCCGGATTTCAAATACAACTCGGTTTAAGCGTAAAATTTTAACGACATTGTAATATTTACGACATAACATCTTAATATATAAACATTTAATTTGTATCGTAATTAATAATTAAAAATTAAAAAGATGAAAAAAAGAATGAATTTAAAGATGGCATTCATCAGCGCTGCAATTATAAGTCTTGCAGCTTGTACAAACAGTAATGAACCCAACCAACCTGAAGATCCTGTTCAACCATCTGAAAAAGAGACTGTGGTACTACAAGGGGAAATCAATGGCATTCGCTCATTATCAGCAGACACTACGTATCTATTAAAAGGTTTCGTGTATGTTACAGATAATTCAAAGTTAAATATTGAGGCAGGTACTGTAATAAAAGGCGACAAAGATACAAAAGCAACTTTAATTGTTGAAAAAGGAGGTAAAATCGAAGCAATAGGTACTCCCGCATCACCTATTGTATTTACATCAAATCAAGCTGTCGGAGAGCGAAACTATGGCGACTGGGGTGGCATCATTATTTGCGGTAATGGACGAACAAATAGTGCCACTGGTGTAGGTAAAATAGAAGGTGGCCCACGCAGTGAATATGGTGGAAATGATGATTATGATAATTCAGGCACCTTGCGATATGTACGAATCGAATTTCCAGGTGTAGAATATGCTACAGATAACGAAATTAACGGATTAACATTAGGTGCAGTCGGATCAGGTACTACAATAGACCACATTCAAGTATCATACTGTGGGGATGATTCGTATGAATGGTTTGGAGGTATGGTAAATGCAAGTTACTTAGTTGCATATAGAGGATGGGATGATGAATTCGACACAGATAATGGTTATAGAGGTAAAGTTCAATTTGCAGTTGGGTTGCGAGATCCTAATGTCGCGGACAAATCAAAATCAAATGGTTTTGAATCTGACAACGACGCATCTGGCTCTTCAAACGAACCATTCACACAAGCTGTATTTTCAAATGTGAGTTTGTTCGGTCCTTACACAACTACATCAGATATTGTTGATCCACAAAAAGGCAATGGACAGTTCCAAGCTGCAATGCATTTGCGACGTAACACACAGTTAAGATGTTACAATTCCATTTTCGCGGGATGGCCTATTGGACTATTTATTGAGAATGGCGGCAAGGGTAATGCTCAAGAAAACGCAATTAACGGATCATTAATTTTGAACAACAACATTATGGCAGGCATGAAGGTCAACTTCAAGGAAGATGAAAAAGGAACAGCAGATTTTAATTATACATATTGGAACGAAAGCAGCCGCAATAATACTTTACTTACAAATAATATTGACTTAGGTTTGGTTGACCCATTCAATATTACAAGTCCTAAGTTTTACGCATCAAACAGTAACGGGGTTATATTTGGTAAAGCAAATTTCAACTCAGACGACCTATCGGGTATGACTAATGTTAACTTTGTGGGAGCTTTTGGTACGGAAGATTGGACCGAGGGATGGTGTAATTTCGACCCACAGAATACAATTTACTAATAAGTTTATTAATAATTAAATAGTTGTCGCATCCTCAAGTAATTGAAGGGGCGATAACTATTTTCAAAATAATTATTTATGAAAAAGCATTATCTAATACAATTATTTATTGCGTGTCTAATTTCAATATCGGTGTTTGCCGAATCAGATATAATTACTTTAAGTGATGGTATATATTTTAAAGATGGCAGTCAAAAAGAGTTATATACAGGAGATTACAAAGAATTGTATCCTGATGGCTCTTTAAAATTAGAAATGCGTATTAAGAATGGTCAAATCGAAGGTACTTATGTAACATACTTTCCAAATGGCAATGTAAAAGAAGTGCGTTCTTATTTAGATGGTCAATTACATGGTACTTGGCGCACATATAACAGCGATGCTATTCTTACCGCGGAAGCCATTTACTCACATGGCAAAAAAGATGGTACCTGGAGAATCTGGGATGATAGCGGCAAACTTCGCTATCAAATGAATTACATCAACAATAAAAAAATAGGTATTTGGCAATCTTGGAACGAAAATGGCATAATTGTTCAAACAAGAACCTATAAATAATTACTTGTAACCCATTTTTAATCTTTACGTCATAAACTTGTAATATATAAATCTTTACTTTGCGATATAAAAAAAATATAGAATGAAAAAGAAACTTGGTATTACCTTAATGGCATTATTGTATGTAAGTTGCATAGCAGTAGCAAAAATAGCCACAAATTCAGTCGAAAAAGAAACGTCTGGCGTAATATATGGTTATGTGGTAGATGCAGAAGCCGGAGAACCTATAGCAGGTGCTGCTATTGAAATATGTAATCGGAAAGTATTTTCAGATTTAGATGGTAAATTTGAGATTAACGGTCTTACATCTGACAAATTACAAATGCGAGTAAGCATGATTTCCTACAACACACAAACAATAGAAATTGATTTATCAAAACAGTCCAATGTTTCAATAAGTATTTTACAACAATGAGTCCTCAAAAACGAATATTGGTTGTAGATGACGAATCTGACATCTGCGAAATACTTAAGTTCAATTTAGAAAAAAATAATTTTATAGTAGATGTAGCATATTCAGCGGAGGAGGCTCTAGAAAATGACTTATCAACATACAATTTATTCATATTAGATGTCATGATGGGAAAAATATCAGGGTTCAATTTTGCCAAAATAACACAACAAAAATTTGAAACTGCAAAAATTCCTATAATTTTTATAACAGCCAAAGACACCATTGAAGACAAACTTGTAGGCTTTAACATAGGTGCTGACGACTATATATCGAAGCCATTTTCAATTTCAGAAACATTGGCTAGAATTGAAAATATCCTCAAACGGTATGATGAGAATAATAAGCATAGCGATATAAATTTTAAGCGAAATATTACCACCTACAAAGGAATTTACATAGACGAAAACAGCAAAACTGTTACTATTGATAATAAGCCTGTACAACTGACAAAAAAAGAATACGAACTCCTAGTACTATTTTTACATAAGCCAAACAAATTTTTTTTCTCGAAATGAATTACTTCAATTAATATGGGATGATGACGTATACGTACTTGAAAGAACTATTGATGTCAATATCGCACGTTTAAGAAACAAAATCACCCCTTACGAAGATATACTTATCACAAAACAAGGATACGGCTACAAATCTAATCTTGAATAGCATTAGCTATTTACTGCGCCTTTGGCATGTTATTTCAATATAAAATCGTATTTTTGCGATTTTTAGAAATCATTATGCAATTTACATTACAACATACAGATTTAAAAAGTCAGGCGCGAGCGGGATTATTGCAAACAGATCACGGAACAATAGAAACTCCAATCTTCATGCCGGTCGGAACTGTCGGTTCTGTAAAAGCAGTACATCAAAGAGAGTTGAATGATGATATCAAGGCGCAAATTATTTTAGGTAACACTTATCATTTGTACCTGCGCCCGGGAATCAATATTTTGGAAAAAGCCGGAGGTTTACATAAGTTTATAGGTTGGGACAAACCCATTTTAACCGATAGCGGCGGTTTTCAAGTATTTTCTCTTTCTGATACGCGCAAATTGAAAGAAGAAGGCGTAACTTTCCGTTCGCATATTGATGGTTCAAAGCACCTGTTTACACCCGAAAATGTTGTAGATATTGAACGTAGTATTGGTGCCGACATAATAATGGCATTAGATGAATGTACACCGGGAGATGCAGATTACAACTACGCAAAGAAATCATTAGAATTAACTCTAAGGTGGTTAGATAGAGGAGTTAAGCACTTCCGAGAAACAGAACCTAAATACGGATACCATCAAAGCTACTTCCCTATTGTACAAGGCTGTGTATATCCCGATTTACGCAAAAAATCAGCAGAAATAATAGCAGAACTGGATATGGATGGAAATGCCATTGGCGGTTTAGCAGTTGGCGAACCTGCCGAAAAAATGTACGAAATGATTGAAGTTGTAAATGAAATATTACCTAAAAACAAGCCTCGATATTTAATGGGTGTTGGAACTCCCGAAAATTTACTTGAAGCAATAGAAAGAGGCGTGGATATGTTTGACTGCGTAATGCCCACACGCAATGGACGCAATGGCATGCTTTTTACAAAAAACGGTACTATGAATATGCGTAATCTGAAATGGGCTGACGATTTTTCTCCAATTGAAGAAGATGGCGCATCATACGTAGATACAGCATACTCAAAGGCTTATCTTAGGCATTTAACAATGACCGGAGAATTACTAGGACTACAAATAGCATCAATACACAATCTTGCATTTTATCTATGGCTAACAAAAGAAGCCAGAAAACATATTATAGAAGGCAACTTTAGTTCATGGAAAATAAACATGCTTAAACAAATAAGCAATAGATTATAAGATTTTCTACTTTTACAGTTTTTTAAACTATTTGCAATAATAAAACGCCAATAACAAGCGTTTTACATTGCAAATACAACAACTAATGAAACAAAAGAATCTTCTTCATTCACTAATTTGTGTACTTACAATAAGTATACTTGGATTATTTGCCTGTGAAACTACCGAACCTAGTTTGGGAAATGAAAATACTACCATAAATAACGATTTAAGCGGAGTAGATAATGATGATGACTTAGTTGAAAATTCCACATTTAGCACCATTGTTGAAATTGAATATAATAGTAGTAGTGTTGAGATAACTAATCCATTGTCTGACAATGGAGTAACAGTTAGTGTATCAGGAACTGATGTGATCGTAAATTCAACAACAAAAGAAGTCGAATATATAATATCAGGACAAGCAAGTGGTTCCTTAAAATTATATAGTGACTACAAAACAAAAGTTACACTTAATGGAGTACTACTAACCAACTGCGTAGGTCCTGCAATAAATATTCAGTGCAAAAAAACATCTTTTGTAGTTATAGAAGGTGACAATACCTTAACCGATGCATCCGGATATGCTACTGAAAATAATAATGAGGACCAAAAAGCATGTTTCTTTAGTGAAGGTCAATTAGTTTTCAGTGGGAATGGAAATTTGACGATTAATGGAAATAGTCACCATGCATTAGCTTCAGACGATTATATTCGCATCATAAGTGGTTCTGTCATGATAATGGGAAATTCAGGAGATGCAATACATACTAATGATGCATTTATCATGAGTGGAGGTAGTGTTGCTATACGTAGTCAGGACGAAGGTGTTGCGTGTGATGAAGGATATATATATATTAATGGTGGAAGCATCTCAATAACAACCACAGGTACATCTGCAAAAGGAATCAAAGCCGCAGGTCAAATAATTATTAATGACGGTATCGTCAATGTAAGCACTTCTGCGTCTGAATCTGAAGGCATTGAAAGCAAGGGGGATATGACTATAAATGGTGGAACTATTGAAGTAACTGCCTATGATGATTGTATCAATGTAGGCAATAACACAAGTAGTCTATCTATAAATGGTGGATACATCTATTGTAAAAGTACTACTAACGATGGAATTGACTCAAATGGCTCTATTGCAATTACCGGCGGAGTTATTGTTTCAATAGGAGCAAAAACACCTGAAGAAGGCTTTGATTGCGACCAAAATACATTTTCAATTACAGGAGGATGTTTTGTCGGACTTGGTGGTAGCACAAGTAACCCAACCGAAAGTTCATGTACACAATATAATGTTATTTTTAATGGTAGCCAAAACACTACACTTAATCTAAGTTCAAGCGATGGGACACAAGTTCTAAATCTTAATATACCTTCTATTGGATATACTCCGACAATATTATTTAGTTCTTCCGAATTATCAGAGTCAACTACATATATAATCAAAACAGGTGGAACAATAAGTGGAGGTACAGAATGGCATGGTTTATATTTGAATGCCACTTATAGCGGAGGTATCGGTACAAGTACAACGCAAGCATCACTCGGAGGTAATAGTAATATTAATACACCGGGAGGAGAAATACCAGGAGGAAATCCCGGTGGAATGTGGTAATTGATATACGCCCTAACTTATTTTTTAGTACTTTTGCACGATGAATTGCAAAAGCTGCATAATTATAATTTGTTTGTCACTTTTTCCGGCATTGATGTTTGCCCAAAACAACAAAACGGAAAAGGCGTCAGGTAGTGAATTAAAGGAAACCGAAAAGCCTACAAACAAAGAGACACAGCAGGTGGTCAAGAAAAAGAAATTGACTTCAGGTGAAGGTGTAAAAGCATGGAAAGTTAATGAAGCCTTTGCCACAGAAACAGCATGTGAACCCGATACTGCTTCTCTAAATTTTGAAAAAACCACAACCCCTATTTATAAAGAGACTATAGCAGCCGAATGGTTGGGAAACTTAGGCTTACCCGGACAATCGGCTATATTCTCACAACGTCACGAAACATCATTAGTTGGCGATTACATATTTCGAAATCCATATCTGCCCTATTTTAAAGCAACAGAGAATGTTACATTTTATAATACACGCGTTCCATATAGTAATTTATCATATTATACCGGTGGATACACTAACCATGGAGAAGACCATTTAACCGGTATACTCTCAATGAATGTAAACAAAAGACTGAACTTTGGGCTTGATGTAAATTACATTTATGGAAGAGGTTCATTCTACAATCAATCTTCAGATGGGCTCACAGGAGCTTTAAATGGTAGCTATCGCGGAGAGAAATATTCGATTTACTTTATTGCCGGACTTAATAATTTTAGAAATTTTGAGAACGGCGGTATAACAAATGATTCAGACTTAAAATCAATGACGGATAGTTATAATGTTCCCGTCAGAATTAATAATGCATGGTCTGTTTATAATTCTTTTTATATTTGGGTGAATCAACAATATTCTATAGGTTTTGACAAATTAGATCCTGATGATTCTGAGAAGAAAACATTTGTGCCTGTAACTACTTTCGGCTATACTGTCAAGTTTGAAGGAAGCAGAAAAAAGTACTATGAGAGGTCTATCCCTGCAAATTTTTATGCAAATAATTACTATTCAGACAAAAACACGCGCGATACAACTTCAAATAATATTCTCCGAAATATTTTATCGGTGACTTTAAATGAAGGATTCCAGAAATGGGCTGTATTTGGAGTACGCGCCTTTGCCGAAGCCGATGTAGAAGAAAACATGTGCTTGATAGCCGACTCTATTTATGGATATCAAACACAATGTCTTGTATCTGTTGGTGGCGAATTATTTAAACGAAAAGGCAAAACCACTTATGGAGTGCTTGGAGAAGTTTTACTTCTTGGTAGCAAAAACCGATTGGCTTTCAATGTATCAGGAGATTTTAACACAGAGATCCCTATTAAAAATGACAAACTGCTTATTTCGGCAGTCGGACATGTAAAAAGTACAAATCCAAGCCATTTTACAGAAACTTACTATTCAAACCATTTTATATGGGAAAACAAATTTGACAATACATGGTCGGCACGCGGTTATGGTAATATAGGAATACCTAATAAATATTGTAATTTTAGCATAGGTGCAGGATGGCAGGGTTTGAAAAATTACATATACTTCGGCAATGATGGAACACCTAAACAATCTACTGATTTTATACAAATCATAAGTGGTAATGTAAGATGCGATGTACACGTTAAATGGTTTCATTTTGAGAATCAAGCAACAATACAATATTCGACCAATAAAGACATCCTTCCATTGCCTTTGGTATCTATATATTCAAACTTGTATTTTAAATGGTTGGTTTTCAAAAAAATACTTACTTTACAAGTTGGCGTTGATTGTAGATATAATACAGCATACTATGCTAATGCATATATGCCTGCTACAGGCCAATTCTATTTACAAAACGAAACTTTAGTCGGTAATTATCCTCTGATGAATGTATATTTAAATATGCACCTTAAACAATTTAGAGTATTCTTGATGTATTACAATTTTTCTCAGATATTTATGGAACCTACATATTTTGCAGTTCCCCACTACCCGCTTAATCCGGGTATGTTTAAGGTTGGCATCTCTTGGAATTTTTATAACTAATTATTATGGACGAATTATTAAAAAAGATGGCAAAACGCAAACATATTATTATATCAATATGTTGCCTTTTACTTGTATTTGTAATTGCTATTTTTATGGCATTCTACAAGAACAACAAAGCTATGTTTGCACATGATTATCCGCAAATTGTCAAAAACGGCACGCTAAAAGTAATTGTTGAGCCAAACAAAATGAGTTACCGAGTAATTGATATGGATAGCATTGTCGGTTTACAAGTAAAAATGATTGAACGATTTGCAGAAGACCACAATCTAAAAGTTGAATTTGTAGAAGAAAATGATTTGTCTAAAGCAATGGAAATGCTTGATGCAAATGAAATTGATGTATTAGTATGGCATATTCCCGTATACGACCAACTAAAAAACAAAATTAGTTATACCATACCTGTTTTTACAAGCAGACAAATGCTTATACAACGTAAGAAAAGTAAAACAGATACTACCCAATTTATCAGGAATCAACTTGATTTAGCAGGCAAAACACTATATATTTTGCCTGGTACCATATACAAACAACGAATCGAGCATCTATCAAAAGAAATTGGAGATACAATACATATCAAAGAAATACCAAATGCTGATCCATCAGATTTATTTAAAATGATTGTTGAAAAGAATATCGACTACACGGTATGTGATGAATTTGTAGCTCGAGTTCTACTAAAAGATTTCCCTACAATAGATATGGGAACGGCTGTCAGTTTTACTCAAAACTATTCTTGGGGAATAAATCCTGCATCAACTATCTTGAAAGATAGTTTAGATAGTTGGCTTGCAATTTATTTGGAAAGCAAAGATTATAACCGCATTTATAGACAATACACCGGTGTTCCATGAAAAAAAGATTAATATGCATAGCATGTTTTATTATAAGCATTCTTAGTTGCTGCTATTCACAATTAAAAACAAATACAATGATTCAAATCAGTACATCTTACGGTAATATTACAGTTAAACTTTATGATGAGACCCCATTACATCGCGACAATTTTATCAAATTAGTAAAACAGGGGTTTTATAATGACTTACTTTTCCATCGGGTAATAAAAGATTTTATGATACAAGGAGGCGACCCTCAATCAAAAAATGCGCCTGTCGGTAAACAATTGGGGGCCGGTGATGTTGGTTACACTATTCCTGCAGAATTTGCATATCCTAAATATTATCACAAAAAAGGTGCCTTAGCTGCTGCCAGACAAGGCGATCAAGTTAATCCAAAGAAAGCATCATCAGGATGTCAGTTTTATATTGTTGAGGGTAAAACTTACAACGACAAAGAAATAGAACAACTTGAAAATAGAATGTTGAATACGGCAAAACAAACTCGTTTCTACCAATTAGCAAACGAACATTCTGCCGAAATTAAAAATCTTAGAATCAAGAAGGATTCTATTGGTATTGAGAAACTTCAAAATCAACTAATAAATCAATTAGAATCTGAATTTGCAAGCAAATCTTATAAGATGCCTGAACAGATGAGAAATGATTATAAAACAATAGGAGGAACTCCTTTTCTTGACAATGAATATACCGTTTTCGGCGAAGTTGTAGAAGGTATAGAGGTGATCGATAAGATTGCAGCCGTAGAAAAAAATGCTTCAGACAGGCCTAAGCAAGATATTAAAATGACAGTAAAAATACTTGAATAAGGTCTAATAGTTTTTTATTAATATGATAACAGCATCTGAAATCAAAGAAGAGCTTTTGCGGAATGCAATTCCCGAAAAGAAAGCTATTTTATCATCTTTTTTTAAAACCGGCAAAGGACAATATGGCGAAGGTGATAAATTTATAGGCGTTTCGGTTGAAACACAACGAAGTTTGTTAAAGAGGGTAAAAAGCATAGAACTATCTGAAATAGAAATTCTTATTGCAGACGAATATCATGAATGTAGGTTGACTGCATTATTGTTATTAGTTGCCATGTACAAGAAGGCAAAACCAGACCAAAAGCAAGCAATTTTCGATTTATATTGTAAATCAACAAAATATATTAATAGTTGGGATTTGGTTGACCTAACTGCCCCAAACATTATTGGTACCCATTTAGAGAACCAATCAAGAGAACTTCTATACAAATGGGCAAACAGCGATCTACTATGGGAACAAAGAATATCAATTGTATCTACCATAATATATATTCGCAAAAATGATTTTAAAGAT
Source organism: Bacteroidetes bacterium ADurb.Bin302 (assembly GCA_002069025.1). The sequence continues at coordinate 11,254 of MWBK01000063.1, forward strand.
GCATTATCAATCATCTCAATTTTACAAAACAACAAACATGATTTGATACAAAAAGCTGCAGGTTGGATGCTTCGCGAGATCGGCAAACGTAATTTTGAGGTCGAATACAAATTCCTTACAGAAAATAATAGATACAAAGAACTTCCACGAACTCTTTTGCGTTACGCTATAGAAAAATTTCCGGAAGAAATGCGTCAAAAATTTTTACATTCGGAAATATAATTTATAGACACAATAACATGGCACACGAACATCATCATCACGATCACGGAGCTACAATTGACTCTTTAAACAAAGCGTTTATCATAGGTATTGCAATCAATGCGCTTTATGTTATTATAGAAGCAGTTGCCGGATTTGCATACGGATCTATCGGTCTACTTTCGGATGCCGGTCACAATCTTGGCGACACAGCAAGCCTAATTCTTGCTTTAATAGCTTTTAAACTAGCTCATTTAAAAGCAAATAACAAATACACATATGGGTACAAAAAAAGCACCATATTGGTTTCATTGGTAAACGCTGTTATTTTATTAGTTGCAGTAGGAATAATTATTGCAGAAAGTATTGAAAAATTCTTCAATCCTCAGGCTATTGAAGGTGACGTAATTGCATGGGTTGCCGGAGCCGGAGTAATAGTAAACGCATTTACCGCTTGGCTTTTCATGAAAGACAAAGAAAAAGACCTTAATGTAAAGGGTGCATATTTACACATGGCGATGGATGCCTTAGTATCTGTTGGAGTTGTAATTTCGGGTATTGTCATTAATTATACAGGATGGTACGTTATTGACCCCATAATAGGTTTAATTGTAGCATGCATCATAACTGTTTCAACATGGAATCTTTTACACGACAGCCTAAGGCTTTCGTTAGATGGCGTACCTTCAGGAATTGATTTAAAACAAATTGAAAAAATCATTTGCTCAGATGAAGGAGTAAAGAGTTGCCATCACTTACATGTTTGGGCAATAAGTACAACACAAAATGCCTTAACCGTACATATCGTGCCAAGTTCAATTGACAAAATGGAAACAATCAAAGAACGAATCAAAAAGAACTTATTAAAAGCAAACATCAGCCATTCGACACTCGAATTTGAACAGTCGGACAGTCATTGTGATGAGCATTGCTAATTTTTTCTTTTTTCATTTTTAGGAAACCAGCCCTTACGAACCCGTTCTCTTTGTTCAAAAATTTCTTTTATCGACCAAAAGCTCGAAAATGCAAATACTCCTGCTAATACCGACCAAAATGTGCTGCTCAAAAATAGAGATAACACTGTAAATAATATTCCACACAACAAAAATACCCACCATATTTTAACTCCAAAATAGTACTCAAACTTAATAACAATGGGATGAAATAAGCCTATTATAAGGAATGTACATATTCCTATAGCAAGTCCGATAAAGTTCATGTTTTTTATTGTAAAGGTAATAAAAACATATTTCTCATGTTTATTTTTGCTCAATATTTTATTTGAATTAATATATTTTCATAAGACCACTTATGAGAAATTTATATTGACATTAACAAATATAAATGTAAACGGCTTGATTTTATCCATTTTTACGTTCGGGTATGGTTGGCAAAAGATAACCGAAAGGATTTATTGCTGCAGTGTGAATGAAAGGACTTATCTTTGCAAAGTAATTGCTTATATATGAAGATACTTTTAATAGACAATAATGATTCATTCACATATAATCTGCTACATCTAATTAAGTCGGTTTGTAATAATAATGATTCAGTAGAAGTATGCTCTAGTAATGGGATTACTGAAAAAAAATTAGCCGATTCCACCCGAATAATTATATCTCCCGGCCCCGGCACTCCTGCCGAAGCAAAGAAATTTCATAAGATTATTCGCAGTTATGAACAACAAATACCAATATTAGGTATCTGCCTTGGGCATCAAATTATTGCAGAAAGCTACGGAGCTGTTACCTATAATCTGACACGACCAGCTCATGGTATTCAATCGGAAATCTCGATAACCGATCATACCGATATATTCCGAGGAATGCAGAGTAATATAATGGCAGGCAGATATCATTCATGGTGCGTTTCGAGTGAGAACCTACCTGATTGTTTAAAAATAACTGCTGCTGATAACGCCGGAAATATTATGGCTATATCGCATTGTGAATACAATATATTCGGAGTGCAGTTTCACCCCGAATCGTTCATGACTGACTATGGAAAAATCATTATGTCGAACTTCTTAAACCTTAATCAACTATGAGAGCAGTAGAAGTAAAAAAACGCATGAACGATTGTGGACGGATGAAAACTCCGTTTTTGTTCGCTGTGGACTTCGATATGAAAGAGGGAATTTTTATTGAAAACCCATTGCATCAAACAGAAGTATTGTTTCGCACACCGACAGCTAAAGTCTCGCAACAATCAAAGCTATTATCAACATTCATAGACTTATCTGCACAGCCGATAACATTATCAGAATACAAAGATCGCTTTGATATTATTATGCAGGGATTAATGCGCGGGGATTCATATTTGACTAATCTTACAGTCAGAACACCAGTACAAACAAATTTGAGTTTGGAAGAAATATTTCTGTTGAGTAATTCGCCATACGGACTTTATATACCGGGAAAATTTGTCTGCTTTTCGCCCGAACGATTTATAAGGATAGCAAATGACACAATATCTACCAATCCCATGAAAGGAACAATAAGTGCCGAGGTTTCTAATGCTAAATGTGTTATACTTGGCGACCCAAAAGAAACAGCAGAGCATAATACGATTGTAGATTTGATGAGAAACGATATCGGTATGGTGGCCGAGGATGTGCAAGTTGAACGATTCCGTTATATAGACCGAATAAAAACCCATAACGGAGACATTTTACAGGTCAGTTCCGAAATCACGGGTCGATTACCTAAAGATAATTTGTCACACTTGGGCGATATCGTATTTCGAATGCTTCCGGCAGGTTCGGTTTCGGGTGCTCCAAAACAATCAACGGTCAATCTGATTCATAAAGCCGAACCGGAAGCTAGGGGTTATTATACCGGAGTATTCGGTTATTTTGATGGGAGCGAGTTAGATACAGCCGTGCTTATACGTTTTATTGTTCAAG
>MWBK01000064.1 GCA_002069025.1 Bacteroidetes bacterium ADurb.Bin302
GCTAATTTGCAAAATCAAAAGACAATTGATGTGAAAGATTGGATCAAACGCACAATCGACAATAAAGATTCAGTTACAAAATACCAAGAGGAAACCAGAAAGCAGATCAACGAAAAGTTTATTGACCTCAATCAGTATATGTATAATCTTACAAATCAAAAAATATAGATTTTAATAATCTCCAATACAAAACAAATGCTTGCATCTCAAAAAAATGCAAGCATTGTCTTTTTTTACTTCTTTATGTAGTTTAGTATTTAAGTATTTAAATCGCCCTTATCCTACAAAATTGCCCAAAATAAGTTCCGCGTTATTGCTTAACTTGCAATTTTGCTATTTACTATTAATCATTGTAATCCATTAATCACAAAAATCATAGTTCTGACAATAATAATTACTACGATTCTGTTAGTGTATCCTTCTCGATGCTAAGAACTTTGCCGGGATAGGAGTCAAGCCAACCTAGATTGTGTGTTGCCATAATAATAGTTGTACCGCTATCTGAATGACATATTTTTTGCAATAATTCAACTAAATCTTTACCGGCTTGAGGGTCAAGATTTCCGGTAGGCTCATCTGCCAAAATAAGTTTAGGCTTATTAAGTAAAGCACGAGCAATAACTATACGTTGTTGTTCACCACCTGATAACTCATGTGGCATTTTGTATCCTTTGGTACTCATACCAACCTCAGACAAAACTTCTTCAATACGTTTATCCATATCGTCCTTGTCTTTCCAGTCGGTAGCCCTTAATACAAACAATAAATTCTCTTTTACAGTTCTGTCATTTAATAATTGAAAGTCTTGAAAGATAATTCCTATTTTTCTGCGTAAATGTGGAATGTCTTTGTTGCGAATATCAATAAGATTGTATTCAAATATGTTTGCTTCGCCATTTTCTATTGACAATTCAGCATACATGGTCTTTAAAAGGCTACTCTTCCCGGAACCTACCTTACCTATAAGGTAATAGAACTCGCCTGTACCGATTTCTAGATTGACGTTTTTAAGAACTAACTGCTCTTTTTGGTAAATGTCAACATTATTATACTTGATGAGGGTATTCATTGCTTGATTTTTTATGACGTTTTTTTAAATCTATTGCTAAGTCTTCGATGCGTAAACCTTTTGATGTAAGTAATACCATAAGGTGATATATAAGGTCTGATGCTTCGTAAATTAATCTGTTATTGTTACCATTTGTAGCTTCAATAACAGTTTCGATGGCTTCTTCTCCAACCTTTTGTGCCATACGATTTACACCATCCTTAAATAATGATGTGGTGTATGAACCTTCAGGCATTTCTTTATAGCGTTTGTCAATGTAATCTTGCAAATGTTTCAAGAACATCAAGTCATCCATTTGGTTTACTTCGTCGAAGCAAGTATCGCTGCCGGTGTGGCATACAGGACCTTCCGGATTAACCTTGATTAATAGAGTATCACTGTCGCAATCTTCTTTAATTGATACAACATTTAAGAAGTTGCCACTTTGTTCGCCCTTAGTCCATAAACGTTGTTTGCTACGGCTGAAAAAAGTTACTTTACCAATTTCTTCAGTTTTTGCTAATGACTCTTCATTCATGTATCCTAACATCAATACTTTGTTAGTAACATTGTCTTGGATAATTGCGGGAATTAGTCCGCCTTGTTTTGCAAAATCTAATTTCATCTTACAGGTATATTGTTATTTCGTAAATATTCTTTTAGTTCGGGTATTTTAATTTCTCCGAAGTGGAATACGCTGGCTGCTAATGCTGCATCTGCCTTACCTATTAAAAAAGCATCCTTAAAGTGCTCATTTGTACCGGCTCCACCTGATGCGATTACAGGTATAGTAAGAGTGTCGGCCAATGTTGCTAAGGCATCGTTTGGATAGCCTGTTTTAACGCCGTCGTGGCTCATGCTGGTAAATAATATCTCACCGGCTCCTCTGTCTTGTGCTTCTTTTGCCCATTCAAAAAGACTCCTTTCGGTCGGGATTCGACCTCCGTTAAGATAACAGGTCCATACACCATCATCGTATTTTGCATCAATTGCAGCAACACAAACTTGTGATCCGAAATTACGAGCTATGTCGTTGATAAGTTGAGGATTGCGAATGGCAGCTGAATTAACAGAAACCTTATCTGCACCCGCATTAAGTAAACGTTCTACATCTGACAACTCGTTTATTCCGCCACCTACTGTAAAAGGAATACTTATATTTGCTGCTACACGTTTAACCATGTCGACAAAGGTTTTACGACCTTCGTGTGATGCTGTAATGTCGAGAAAAACCAATTCGTCTGCTCCTTCTTCGCTGTATTTTGCACCTAACTCAACAGGGTCTCCAGCATCTCTAAAATTTACAAAATTGATGCCTTTAACGGTTTTTCCGTCTTTAACATCTAAACAAGGTATGATACGTTTGGCTAGCATATTATTATATGTTTTTGTATTATTGATGATTCAAGTTGTTTTAGGCTGATGCGTCCTTCATATATGGCTTTCCCGAATATAACAGCCGGTAAGCCCGCAGACTCTAATGCTGCGATGTCTTCCATGCTGCTAACGCCGCCACTTGCAATTAAATATAAATTTTTATGCTTGGATAAAATCTTTTTGTACAAATCAATTGACGGACCTTCTAACATACCATCTTTTGCGATGTCTGTGCAAATAACTTTATCAATTCCTTTTTGTATATAGCTGTCTAAAAATGGCATCAGTTGGCAATCGCTTTCTTCTGTCCAACCATTTAATGCTATTGTTTCGCCTTTTACATCAGCTCCCAATATGATCTTGTCTTTGCCGTAGATATTTATCCATGAGCTGAATGTTGCTGCATCTTTTATGGCTATACTACCTCCGGTAACCATTGATGCTCCACATTCGAATGCAATTTTGAGGTCTTCGTCAGTTTTTAAGCCACCTCCAAAATCTATACATAAATTTGTATTTGATGCTATATTTTCGAGGACTTTATAATTTACAATATGTTTGGCTTTTGCTCCGTCTAAATCAACTAAATGCAGACGAGTGATGCCATGTGCTTCAAATTCTTTTGCAACTTCCAAGGCGTTTTCGTTATAGACTTTCTTTTGATCGTACTTGCCTTGCGACAAACGTACACATTTGCCTTCTATTATATCTATTGCCGGTATTAATTGTATCATAATGCCAAGAAATGCTCTAAAATTTTGCTGCCTATGCTGCCGCTTTTTTCCGGGTGGAATTGAGTAGCGTAAAAATTGTTTTTATGCAGAGCTGCGCTAAAAGCTTCTATGTAATCACAACTTGCAATGGTATCTTTGCAAACAGGAACATAGTAACTATGAACAAAATACACATAATCGTTTTCTTTAGTACCGGCAAATAAGGGCGATTTTAAATTGTATATCTGATTCCAGCCCATGTGCGGAATTTTTTCTCTGTTTTGTGGGATAAACAATTTAACAGGAGCATCAAATATGCCCAAACTCTCTGTTTTTCCGCCTTCTTCCGAATAAGCGCACATTAGTTGCATCCCCAAACATATACCAAGTACAGGTTGGGTGAGTGAACATATCAGCTTGTCTAATCCTTTGTTTTGAAGATACGACATTGTGGTTGATGCTTCACCGACCCCGGGAAATATAACCTTATCTGCAGAACGTAAAATTTGAATATCGTCAGTTACTACAGGTTCGATACCCAAACGTCTTAATGCGTGTTGTACTGAATAAATATTGCCTGCATTATATTTTACAATGGCTATGTTCATTTTATCATCCAAATACTATGGTTTTGTTTTTATATACCAATATTTTATGTTCGATGTGTTTTTCTACTGCACGTGATAATACTATTTTTTCCAAATCCTGACCTTTGCGAATCAAGTTTTCAACAGTATCCTTGTGTGATATGCCTGTTACATCTTGTTTGATAATTGGTCCGGCATCAAGCTCTTCAGTTATGTAGTGACTTGTTGCTCCAATGATTTTTACACCGCGTTCGTATGCTGCATGATATGGACGTGCTCCTACAAAGGCAGGCAAAAATGAGTGATGTATGTTTATTATCTTTTCAGGATATGCACGAATAAAGTTTGGCGATATTACTTGCATATATCTTGCCAAGACTAAAAACGATATATTGTTTTCTTTAAGTAGTGCCAATTCTTTAGCTTCTTGTTCTTCTTTTGTTTCTTTGGTAATAGGGAAGCAGTAGTATGGTATGTTGAACTTTTTGGCAACATGTTCCATATCAGGATGATTACTTATGATTAGAGGAATCTCTACATTCCAATCACCTGCTTCATAATGTGCTAATAAATCATACAAACAATGTGATTGTTTTGATACAAATATTGCCATTCTGGGTTTCTGTGCATGTAAGTATAATTGGAAATCCATGCTATACTTTTTAGCCATCAATGTTTCAAAGTATTCTTTAATTTTTTCTTTAGGGATTAGAAAACTTTCCAATTCCCATTCTACACGCATAAAGAATGCTTTTTGTATAGTGTCAACATATTGGTCTAAATAGATAATATTACCTTTGTTGACATTGATAAAGTCTGTTACAGAAGCTAATATACCTTGTCTGTCAGGGCAGTGTAACAGTAAAACGGCAGTATCTTTGTTCGTATTTTCCATGATTTTTGGATATATCTTGCAAAAGTACTTATTTTTTCGGAAAAAGCAGATATAATTAGCTTGCAGATTGATGATGAATGTGGAATTGTGGAATTGTGGAATTGGTGAATCGGTTAATCGGTTAATCGGTGAATCGTGTAATGCACAAATGTTTCGAAACGCGATCGTAGGGGCATGCCATGGCGTGCCCTTCAAATTCGACATACACAAATGTTTCGACATGTAATATTTATAATTCAATGTTGAAATGTATAATTATATACACGTTGTTCGATAAATCGTTGCGTATTTCATATGAAGGGCGAATGCAATTCGCCCCTACGACGCATTTATTAAACGGTATCGCATCATCAAATGAAGGGCATGCCATGGCATGCCCCTACGACGCATTATTGATCATTTCAACATTGGATTATACACATTACACATTACACGATTCCACATATGTACGAATCATCTGTTTTATTGGATTTTCTTTATAATTGAATTTTTTTATCTCGTGTTTTTTATAGTACTTTGTAAACTAATAAATAACCCATAACCCATAACCCATATGTACGAAGCATCTGAATTGATTTTAAATCAGGATGGGAGTGTGTTTCACTTGCATCTGAAACCTGAGCAATTGTCTGATAAGGTGATATTGGTTGGGGATATGGCTAGAACTGATGTTATAGCTTCATATTTTGACAGCATTGAGTGCGAGGTGCAAAATCGTGAGTTTAGAACTATTACCGGAATGTATCGGAATAAGCGCATCAGCGTATTATCTACAGGAATTGGTTGTGGTAATTTGGATATTGTGATGAATGAACTTGATGCTCTTGTAAATATTGATTTGAAGAAACGTGTTAATAAGGATGTGTTTAAGAAATTGACTTTAGTCAGGGTAGGAACGTCCGGAGGATTGCAAGCTAATGTGCCGGAAGGTACTTTTGTTGCATCCAAACGTTCAATAGGTTTTGACGGTGTGATTAATTTTTACGCAGATAGTACCAAGATTTGCGATATGCAGTTTGAAAAGGCTTTTGTTGATTATACTAATTTTTCGAAACGTCATGCTGCTCCTTATTGCGTTAAAAACTCGGAGAACTTACTTACTCGTATTGCATCAACCGATATGGTATGGGGTAATACTATAGCTTCGAGCGGCTTTTACGGACCTCAGGGTAGGATATTGCGTTTGAATTTGGATGATGCAAATTTGAATAAGAAAATTATGCAATTTGAATTCAATGGCGAAAAGATTACTAATTATGAGATGGAAGGCTCTGTACTTGCCGGCATGTCAGCACTAATGGGGCATGAGGCACTAACTGTTTGCTTGATTATTGCTAATAGATACGGCAAAAGTTTTATTGGAGATTATTCACAGAAAATGAAAGAATTAATTAGCTTAGTTTTAGATAGAATATGAAACTTGTACCTGATTTTATTGATTTCGTTAAAAAAGATTTTAACTGGAAAGCCTATACTTATGCTGCGGTATTACTTGTATCACTACTGTTCCTGAATAAGCACTATAATTGGTACTATACCTATTTAAATCCTACCTATTGGGAAGGTACATCAATGCTTTGGTATACAGTGTTTTATCTATCAGTATATTTTATTGCAGCTATTCCGTTTTTACTTATAAAGAAAGATTACAAGGTTTTGAAAAATCCCTGGTTTTATCTGAAATCGACATTTTTTATAATACTTTTTGGTTTAACAATCGGCTTCTATTCTTATTACGATTATGAATTTGTAGGTTTAACTTCGACTGAAGGTGCTTACATTAAGCATTTGCTTTTTTATCTTAAAACTACATTTATGCCACTGCCTTTTCTTGTTTTGGCTAAACTGACCTTTGACAGGCGTTTGGAAAATTTATACGGCATATCGGCATCACATCAACATGTTTCTACATATTTATTGTGTTTATTGGCTTTAGTACCATTTGTTATTGCTGCATCATATACCTCCGAATTCCAATCTATGTATCCATTATTTAAGCCTTGGTATTATCATGGTGCTTTTGATATGAGTGATGCTGAATTGGCGCTTATTAACAGCATGGCATATTGTTTCCATTATGTAGGTACTGAATGGGTTTTTAGAGGATGTTTGGTTGTTGGAATGGCTGCTATTGTTGGACGCAGCGCAGTTGTACCTATGGCAGTAATGTATTGCGCTATACATTTCGGCAAGCCTATTGGTGAGGCTATATCATCTATATTCGGGGGATATATTTTAGGAGCCTTAGCTTATCAGACACGTCACATTTGGGGTGGAATAGTTATCCATATAGGCATCGCCTTAGTTATGGATTTTGCAGGTCTGTTTCAACATTATTGTACCTCAAGTAATCGATAATAAAGGCAATATCTTGCTCCGTAAAATCGACCGGAGCTAATCGTAATATTTCGTCTAATTTTGAAAATGGTATATACTCACGATAGCAATTGATTGCTTCTTTTCGTTTGCCTGTTGCCCACAAACAATGACCAAAATACAGTTGATAATTCATTGATTGTTTCTTGTCAGGATTTAAGAAATCTATTTTATAAAAGTAGTTTAATGCACTATCGTATAGTCGTAATTCTGCACTACACATACCCATATTAAAAATAGTGTTCAAATTATTAGGATCTAGTTTGTCAATTTGAATGTAATAGTCTAAGGCTTCTTTGTATTGTCCTGATTTTCTGTGGCAATATGCCAGTTTACGCAAGGTTCCTAATTGGTCTGATTCGATTATATCGGCTTTTTCGTAGTACGAAATAGCTTGAGTATAGAATAATGTTTTTTGATAACAGAATGCTATTTTCTTATATAAATCGGCATTTGGCTCTGAGAATGTTTCTAATTTCAGGTATGCTGATAAGGCATTTTCGTACTGCTCTTTTGTAAAGAAGTAATCTGCCAATTTGGGCAAAAATTCATTATCAGGATTTATTAATCTGAAGAATGGTGCTTTGTGTATGTCGAATTTATAAGTAAAGATATCTTCAAAATCCTTTTTATCTCTGAATAATTTAAAGAAACGATATAGGTCCTGAATATAACGATTAGTGATGGATGCTGACTTGTCTGGATGTATTACATCTTCCTTCATCTGTTCGCTTTCCATACGTAGCTGATTACTCATTGATTTTCTGTATGTTTCAGGAATCATACTCAAGTTTATGCAAAACGAGTATTTGTCTGAATCGCATAAAAAATTGTCGTCAGTTAGAAATGAAACTAGAGATTTATTGTTATCGGCTTGCTCTTGAAATAGTTGACTTACAGCAGGATTCTCTTTGTAGAATGGAATAAACCAATTTTCTATTTGATTGAAAAACGGGAAACCTTTTAGTTGCGAAAAAGTGCTCATATTTATATCAGAACCTTCCATTTGTAATTCTGAATAAATTCTCATCTTTTCTGAAATTTCACTACCTGCTATTATATCTTGCAGATTGGCATTTTTCTCTTCAAAATCTTCAGAGTCGAAGTTGCTTTCATCCATCTTCTCGCGAATTTTAGGCGCAAGTTTCGCTATTTTGGGGATGATATTTTCGCTAATATCTTTGGTGATACGTTCGGTTTCCTTACTCCTAATGAGTTGTTTTACAATTACTTGTGTCTGCTTAACGGTATCTTTGTTGTCGAATAACAAGTTGAGTCTGTTATTTATAGCAGGATAGAATTGTAGCCTTTTTTGATGTATGGTTAGGCATATTACAAGCCCTGTTAATGCGCGTAAAGCTGTTGTTTGATGTTTGTTGTCGCAAAAATCTGCTAAACAAAGCACTTTATGCTCGTCAAATATGCGTAAGCAATTAAGGGTTATTGCAGCTACTGCTAATGCTGTATCGATTTTGTCTCCGTCAGAATTTAGTTTGCTGCAATATTTAATTTGTTCGTCAGTAAAACGTTTAACATTCCACAATTTCGAAAAGCATGAATTTTCGCTGTATGCCGTTGTCATATATCCTGCACATACATCATCTGTAAGTTCGTAAGTTTCTTTTAATAGACGGCGAAAAATATCGATACGATCAGGATCTTCAACACCATCAAACAAGTATTGTAATAAATACCGATAGGTGTTTTTGATCTCTTCCAAACGCTCGCTATCGGCGTTATTTACAAGTAGTTGTAATTGTGCCAATGCTCGCCCGAGTAATTGTTTGTCTAATGAACCATTGATGATATTTCGTATGTCAGATATGTTCTTAGGCATAATTTATGCTTTTGTGTAGGAATGATTAAAAACCTGCTTTTTTTAAGTTGTTTTCTATACGTTTAAGAATGTCTTCTGATTCTGCTTTCTCAAATTTCTCTCCAGTAATATGCTCAAATAGTTCAAGGTATCTGTCGCTGATGCTTTTTACTATTTCAGCTGTCATTTCAGGAACTTTTTGTCCTGCTTTTCCTTGAAATCCATTGTCCATAAGCCATTCGCGAACAAATTCTTTAGATAATTGTTTTTGTGCTTCACCTTTTTCAAAACGTTCTTGGTATCCTTCTGCATAAAAATAGCGTGATGAATCAGGTGTATGAATTTCGTCCATCAAATAGATTTTGCCATTGCATTTACCGAATTCGTATTTTGTATCAACCAAAATCAAACCGCGTTTTGCTGCAATTTCTGTGCCTCTTGCAAATAGAGCTAAGGTGTATTTTTCGAGTTGCTCATATTCTGCAGCCGAAATCAAATTTTGCTTGATAATTTCTTCTTTTGAAATATCTTCGTCGTGCATTCCGATTTCTGCTTTGGTTGTAGGAGTAATAATTGGTGTAGAAAATTTTTGATTTTCTTTCATGCCCTCAGGTATCTTAACTCCACATATCTCGCGAACTCCACTTTTATAAGCACGCCATGCGCTACCACATAAGTATCCGCGTACAATCATTTCTACAGGATAGCCTTCGCAACGATATCCGACAGTAACCATAGGGTCGGGAGTTGAAATTTTCCAATTAGGTACAATGTCTGCAGTTTCGTCTAAGAATTTTGCTGCAATTTGATTCAACATTTGTCCTTTAAAAGGAATTCCTTTGGGTAGTACAACATCAAAGGCAGATATACGGTCTGTTGCTACCATTATAAGTGTATCATTGTTGATACTATATACATCACGTACTTTGCCGTGATAAACATTTGTTTGTCCTTTTAGATTAAAATTGGTTGCAGTTAGTGCATTCATAATGTTTATTTATTATTAGTTTTGTTCTGTTCGTTTTTCGTAGGCTTCAACTATTCGACTTACTAATTTGTGTCTTACTATATCATTCTTATCAAATTCGATATGTGCAATGCCTTTTACATTTTTAAGAATATGCATTGCATCTATAAGTCCGGATTGCTTTGCACTAGGTAAGTCTATTTGTGTGATATCTCCGGTTACAATCATTTTAGAATTAAAACCAAGCCTTGTTAAGAACATCTTAATTTGTTGAGATGTAGTATTTTGTGCTTCGTCTAATATGATTACGGCATCACTCAATGTTCTTCCTCTCATAAAAGCCAATGGAGCAATTTGAATAACATGTGTTTCTAAGTATTCTTTTAGCTTAAAAGGAGGAATCATATCTTCTAATGCATCGTATAATGGCTGTAAGTAGGGGTCAATCTTGTCTTTCATATCACCCGGCAAGAAACCTAACTTTTCGCCTGCTTCAACAGCCGGACGGCTCAGTATTATTTTGCGTACTTGCTTATTCTTTAAAGCGCTTACTGCCAATGCAATAGCAGTGTATGTCTTGCCCGATCCTGCAGGACCTACTGCAAACATTAAATCGTGATTTGTAAAGGCTTTAACGAGTTTTTGTTGATTTTCGGTACGTGCAGTAATAGCTTTTCCGTTTAAACCAAACAAAATCAGATTTTCGGCAGTGGTACTTACAATCGGCTCTTTGCCTTTTACGAGGTCAATTATAACAGCATCATTAATGGTGTTGAATTTGGTTATATGTTGCTCTATAAGGCTGAGTTTTTTTACAAAATCTACAACATCTGCATCATCACCCATAGATTTTATTGCATTACCGCGTGCAATAATTCTGATTTTTGGAAACAGTACTTTCAGCAGATGAATATTTGCATTATTAACTCCGCAAAACAGTATAGGATCTGCTGTTTCTAATATGTATGTTTCTTCTGTCACTAAATTAATCCTTTAAGGCAACGTTTAAGGCCATCTTCCCAATGTGGAATAGCTATGCCGAATGTTTGTTTTATTTTGCTCTTATTCAATACACTGTAATACGGACGTGGTGCTTTTGCGGGGTAGTCTTTACTTTCGATAGGAGATACTTTGCAGCTTGTAATATTGCTAAGTTCGTGAATCTTTAAAGTAAAATCGTACCAACTGCAAACGCCTTCGTTTGTATAGTGATAGATGCCGTATTTATTGTCGTTTTCATTGTTAATGGCATAATCCATTATTTGTAATATGGCTTTGGCAAGGTCAGCTGCGTAGGTTGGAGTTCCTATTTGGTCGAACACAACCGATAATGTTTCGCGTTCTTTGCCAAGTTTTATCATAGTCTTTACAAAATTGTTTCCGAATTCGGAATACAACCATGCTGTTCTGATAACGAAGGATTTTTGGCATACTGCCATTAATTTTTCTTCTCCTTCGCGTTTTGTTTTGCCGTAAACAGATGCAGGACATGTTTTCATGTCTTCTGAGTATGGAATATTTGAAGAACCATCAAAAACATAGTCGGTAGAAACGTGAATAACGCCTGCTTTGTATTTATTGGCTGCTTTACCTAAGTTTTCGGGAGCATCGGCATTAAGTTTTCTGCATAAGTCTTCATTGTCTTCTGCTTTATCTACAGCGGTGTATGCAGCACAATTTATGATATACGCTACATTATTGCTTGAAACTATCTTCTCAATTGCCTCTAAATCACATATATCCAATGTATCAACATCTGTAAAAATAAATCCGTATTGTGGATAATTGGCAGAGAATATGCGTATTTCGTTACCTAATTGCCCGTATGCTCCTGTTACTAATATGTTTTTCATAATTAAAATACGAAGTTTGTTTGTATATCCTTTAGCAATGGATGTTTTGTGTCTTTATCGGAAATAATGCGTTTGTCGGCAGGTATCATCCAATCAATTCCTAATGCGGGATCATCAAACTGTATTCCACCTTCTAATGCCGGATTATATAAATTATCGCACTTATATGTAAAAACTGCTGTTTCACTTAAAACGGAAAATCCGTGAGCAAATCCTTGAGGAATAAAAAATTGTGTTTTTGTTTCTGCATCAAGTCTAATTCCATACCATTTTCCATAAGTAGGGGAGCCCTTCCTGATATCGACCGCTACATCATATACTTCACCAATAACTACTGATACTAACTTTGCTTGACTTTCAGGTTGTAATTGATAATGTAATCCTCTAATTACACCATAACTTGATTTGGATAGATTGTCTTGACAAAAGTTTTGTTTGATACCTACTGCTTCGTATGCTTTTTTATTATAAGTTTCGCAAAAATATCCACGTGAATCACCAAAAATTTTAGGCTTTATCACTAATAATCCCGGAATGCCTGTTTCGATTATTTCCATTGTTTGTTGTTAAATTGTTTAATCGTTTAATCGTTTAATGTGTATGGGCGAATTGCATTCGCCCGTTGGATTCGCATTGTGATGATGTTTCGTTGTTCGATTTTGTAGGGGCATTATTGATCATTTCAACATTGGATTATACACACTACACATTACACATTACACGTCTTTCATCAATAAATATGTTTCTCATTCGCAATTTTTATCAAATACTGACCGTAATAATTCTTTTTAAGCGGTTCGGCTAATTTAAGAAGTTGATCGCGGCTTATGTATCCGTATTTATATACAATTTCTTCGAGACATGCTACTTGCAAGCTTTGACGATTTTGTATTGTAGATATAAAATTAGATGCTTCGAGCAAACTGTCGTGTGTGCCGGTATCAAGCCATGCAACGCCTCTTCCCATTAGTTTGACAGTTAATCTGCCTTCGTTTAAATAAAGACGGTTAAGGTCAGTAATTTCTAATTCGCCACGTGCTGATGGTTTCAAGCCTTTGGCTTTTTCTACAACATCGTTTCCGTAAAAATATAAACCTGTAACTGCAAAATTAGATTTTGGCTTAGCCGGTTTTTCTTCTAGTGATAAAACCTTACCGTCTTGGTCAAATTCTGCTACTCCATAGCGTTCAGGGTCATTTACGTAATATCCGAATACTGTGGCTCCATCTTTTAGAGAAGCAGCCGCTTGCAGCATGTTTGATAAATTGTATCCATAGAAAATATTGTCGCCAAGCACCATGCAAACACTGTCTTTACCAATAAATTCTTCGCCAATAATAAATGCTTGTGCCAAACCATCGGGTGATGGTTGTATCGCATATTCAAAATGTACGCCTAAAGTAGATCCGTCACCTAAAAGATTTTCATACAGATGTATGTCTTGAGGAGTTGAAATGATTAAAATTTCCTTGATTCCTGCTAACAGAAGTATTGATATGGGATAATAAATCATCGGCTTGTCATAAACCGGAATAATCTGTTTAGAAATGCTTTTTGTTACCGGATATAAGCGCGTGCCTGATCCGCCTGCGAGTACAATTCCTTTCATTATGTATTGTTTTATTAGTGTAAGCTAAACATTGAAACAATCTTACAAAAGTAATAATAAAATTTAATTAATCAATTTCATCATCAAAGAAGGTATCTGATAAAAATTCGTCTAAATCGCGTCTGTCTTTTTTCGTTGGACGTCCCGTACCTTTGTCGCGGTTAATGAAGCCACTTATTTTGGTTATTTCCAGTAGTTCGTATTGGTCGGGAGTAGTTACGTTTTCCATATATTCGGGCACTAATTTAGCCCCTAAACGGTTTTCTGTTAGTGCTAAAACGCGAAATGAATATATTATAGGTGATTTTCTTATCTGAATGATATCTCCGACTTTGATAGTGCGTGAGGGTTTGAGATTTTGTCCGGACATCATTATTTTGCCTTTTTTACAGGCATCAGCAGCAATGCTTCTGGTCTTAAATAAACGCATTGCCCACAACCATTTATCAATCCGTACTTCTTCTTTCATCGATATTATTTGTTGTTGTATTGGTTCATAGTAGTTTGCATGCCGGCTAAGCAGAAACTACGAATCATTTCAACGGCAAGGTCGATTCGTTCGTTAAGTTTTTCTTGTTGTTCGCTTGAAAATTTACCAAGTACATAGTCGATTTGTTTCCCTTTTGGGAAATCGTTACCAATGCCGAATTTTAAGCGAGGATAAGCTTCGGTAGATATTAATTCTTGAATGTTTTTTAATCCGTTATGTCCGGCATCACTTCCCTTAGATTTTAACCTTAAAGTTCCTAAGGGTAAGGCAATATCATCTACAACAATAAGCAAATGGTCTAGATCGATATTTTCTTCTTTTAGCCAATAACGAACAGCTGTCCCACTCAAATTCATGAATGTAGATGGCTTTAGCAGAAGGAGAGTTTGATTCTTAATTCTGCATTCGGCAGTAGAACCATAGCGCTTCTCTGTAAAAAAAACATTGGATGCCTTTGCAAAGGCATCCAATATCATAAATCCTATGTTGTGGCGGGTCTCTTGATATTCAGTACCAATATTACCCAATCCAACAATTAAGTACTTCACTTTGCTTGATGTGCTTATTATTATTATTTAGCAGCAGCTTCTGTTGTAGCAGCAGCATCCTTAGCTGCACGTGTTGATTTAACACATACGACCAGGCTTTCTTTATTATCCATGATTTGTATGTTAGGGAATGACAGATCACCTGCTTTTATAGATTTGCCTATTTCCAAGTTCTCAACATTTATTGTTAATGAAGAAGGAATATCTTTGCATAATGCTTTGATTTTCAATTTACGCATTTCCAATGATATTTTACCACCGGCGCGTACACCTACAGCTAATCCTTCAGTTTTGATAGGAACACGGAATAAGATAGGTTTTTTGTCGTCTACTTCTATAAAGTCAACGTGTAAAATATTGTCAGATACAGAATGATATTGAACTTCTTTCAATATAGCTTTCATAGTCTGTTTGCCGATAGTTAATTTAACTTCGAAAATTTCAGGAGTGTAAATTAATTTACGAATAGCAGATTGTGTTACTGTAAAATTGATGTTTTCTTTTCCACCATAAATAACGCAAGGGATTAAATTTTCTTTGCGCATTGTTTTGCAAGCTTTTTTGCCTAGCTCGGTTCTTGGAGTTCCGTTTAATTCAAATACTCTCATGATAAATAATTTTGTGTTACTAAAATATGGCCATACGTACATTAAGTGATTAAGTGGCCTAATTCCCATCACACTTGTCTTTTTGACAAAGCGCCGCAAAGTTAGTAAAAAAACTTGAATAAATACGATATGATGCGAAAGTTTTTTTTAGTTTGCCGAATGATTTGCTCAGAGATGGAGAATACTAAGGTAATACTATTGTAAATATGTTAAATATGTGGCAAAATGTATTGTAATTAAATTATTTTTGTAATTTTGCCACATAATACTTGTAAATATAATAGGTCATGAATAAAATAGTAGGAAATAATTTAAAGAAAATGAGAAATGCTTCTTCGTTCTCACAAGAAGAAATTTCTTCTGCTTTAGGTATTAAACGTTCTGCTTATAGTAATTATGAGAGTGGTGATAGAGAAATGCCTCTGAAAATATTAGAAAAGGCATCAAATTTATTTGGATGCGAATTGTATGACTTTTTTGAGGAAGATGCAATGTCTGATGATGTAATTTTGGCTTCTGCTTTTAGATTTGATGACTTCTGCCATAGTGATTTACAGGAAATTATTAAGTTTCAGGATATTGTAAAATCTTATATAAAAATGGAGCGTTTAGCTGTGACAAAATGAAGGCAAATCAGATAAAAATAATAGAAAAACAAGTTGCTAAGTTCCGTTCAGATTATGGATTAGTGAGTGCTGATGCAATTTATTTAAAGAGTTTTTTAATTAGATTAAATGTATTAACGATATTCAGACCTCTTTCTGAAAAATTTTCAGGTATGAGTTTAAAAGATTCTTCATCGCATTGTTTTATGTTAATCAATTCAAATCACCCAAAGGGTAGACAACATTTTACAATTGCGCATGAGTTGTATCACTTATTTGTAGAGCTAAATCCTAAACCTCATAAATGTATTACAGAAGATGGAAAAAAAGATCAAGCAGAACAAAATGCTGATATGTTTGCTTCTATATTTTTGATGCCGGAGGAAGGTATTTATAAGATGTTATCTGATGAAGAAATATCAAAACATGAGGTTAAATTGTCTTCAATTATTAGGTTAGAACATTATTTTTCTGTGTCGAGAGCTGCTTTACTAAATCGTCTTTGTGACTTGTCTCTTATTGATAAATCGACAAAGGATACTTTAAGTAAATTTTATGTAATAAAGACTGCCGAAGAATATGGTTATGATACTGCATTATATAAGCCGGGTAACGAAAATCTATGCATAGGTGATTTCGGTGAAAAAGCACATACTCTTTTTGAAATGGAAAAAATTTCTGAGGGTCATTATATTGAGTTGTTGAATAAATTGAGTTACAAATGACGCAAAAAAAAACTCGTATAGTGTTAGACTCAGATGTCGTAATTCACTTTATTAAGGGAGATAGTTTCTCTTTGCTTTTAAAGATATTTCCTGAGTATCAATATACAATTCTTGATGTTGTATATAATGAATTATCAAAGAATAATCAGACTCGTATAGTTATTGATAATGTGCTGAATTATATATCAGACAGAATACAGATGGTAGAATTTAATCCTGATTCTAATTTAAAACGAGAATATGCCAGGCTACTCAAAAATCTTGGTAAAGGAGAGAGTGCGTGCATGATATATTGTTTGGATAATAAAGATGTGTTAGGCAGTAGTAATTTAAAAGATATAAAAAAATATTGCGAAGATAATGGCATTACATATCTCACTACTTTAGATTTTATATATTATGCTTATATTAGAAATTTAATGTCAAAAGATGATTGCGATGAATTTATTTTAAAAGTACAGGAAAAAGGTAGCAAACTTCCATTTGTGGATATTTCAAGCTATTGTTGTACTGTAATTATTTGATTTGTTTTGTTGTTGAATTACATCAACGGATTCCAGCCTTGTGCTTTAAGGGTGATTTCGTTGCCGTCTCGCGTAACTAAAACAGAACCTTCTGAAGCATCAGAAATGTATCCTATAACTTTGATTCCTTCAATTTTATTAATATCTTCGTGAAGTGCTAAAGGAACTGTAAACAATAATTCATAATCTTCACCGCCATTTAAGGCTGCAGTAACAAGATTCATGTTCAATTCTTCAGCCATGACAGCAGTTTGGTAATCTATAGGTATTTTATCTTCATAAACACGGCATCCTACGCCACTTTCAGAACATATATGCAGTAATTCTGATGATAATCCGTCAGAGATATCCATCATTGATGTTGGTAGTATATCGGCCTTACTTAATTTTTCAATTATATCGCGTCTGGCTTCGGGCTTCAATTGACGTTCTAGAATATATTCTTTGCCTGAAAAATCAGGTTGAACAGCTTCTGTTGTTTTATCAAATAACGATTTTTCGCGTTCTAATAGTTGTAGTCCCATGTAAGCAGCACCAAGATTACCTGACACACAAATTAAATCGGTGTTTTTTGCGCCGCTGCGATATACAATTTTCGATTCTTCAGCTTCGCCTATACATGTAATACTTATTGTGAGTCCTGTTACGGATGCAGATGTATCACCTCCGACTAAATCGACATTGTGACGTTGACATGCTAGGAGGATACCATCGTAAAAATCTTCCATATCTTCGACCGAGAAGCGTTTTGAAATACCTATGGATACTGTAATCTGTTTTGGGCATCCGTTCATTGCATAAATATCAGAAAAATTGACCATAGCAGCCTTATAACCCAAATGTTTTAGCGGAACATAGCTTAAGTCAAAATGTATGCCTTCAAGAAGTAGGTCGGTAGTTACTAAAACGCGTTTTTTTGCGCCGCTGTAGTCCATTACTGCAGCATCATCTCCAACACCTTTAATGCTGGCAGCATCTTTTAATTCGATTTTTTGTGTTAAATGTTTTATTAAACCGAATTCGCCTAATGTAGATATTTCTGTTTTTGCCATAATTTAAGTATTTGGGGAGACAAAGGTACAAAATATTATTTACCTTTGCATCTTATATGAGTTTATCTGTTGCATATCTAAATAAGCGCTACGGTACCCAACAAGTACTGAAAGACCTTTCTTTTTCTATTGGCGATGGAGAAATAGTTGGCTTTTTGGGCCCTAACGGAGCCGGAAAATCTACAACTATGAAAATCTTAACGGGATGCCTACAACCCGATGGTGGTCGCATCACCCTAGAGGATATTGATGTTTTGCTGTATCCAAATAAAGCTCAAGCTCTTATGGGATACTTACCCGAGAATAATCCCTTATATGTTGACATGTATGTAAAGGAATATTTGTATTTTGTGGCAGGACTATATAAGATGAATTCGAAACTTGCATCCGAACGTGTTGATGAGATGATAGAAAGAACGGGATTGACTAACGAATATAAAAAGCGTATCTGCCATCTTTCTAAGGGATATAGACAACGTGTGGGTTTAGCGCAGGCAATGATTCATGATCCGAAAGTGCTTGTACTTGATGAGCCTACAACCGGTTTGGATCCGAATCAGGTAATAGAAATAAGAGAACTTATAAAAGATTTCGGTAAAGATCGCACAGTACTTTTTAGCACGCATATTATGCAAGAAGTTACTGCTGTTTGTAATAGATTCTTGGTTTTAAGAAAGGGTGAACTGGTTGCTGATATGAAAACCTCAGAACTTGAAGGTCGTGATCTTGAAAAATTATTTTTTTCTTTAACTAACTAGCTATGGATGAAGATTTCGACATAAGAAAGGTTCAGACTGACGAAAACGGCGGAGATTATGAAAACATCTTACGTCCAATGGCCTTTACAGATTTTAAGGGTCAGAATAAAGTAGTCGAGAATCTTAAAATTTTTGTTCAAGCAGCAAGGTTGCGTGGCGAACCGCTTGATCATGTGCTTTTACATGGACCTCCGGGTTTAGGTAAAACTACATTGTCAAACATTATATCTAACGAATTAGGGGTAGGCTTTAAATTAACTTCAGGGCCTGTTTTAGACAAACCCGGAGATTTAGCCGGATTGCTAACTAACCTAGAACCTAATGATGTGCTTTTTATTGATGAAATTCATCGTTTAAGTCCGGTTGTTGAAGAGTATTTATATTCAGCAATGGAAGATTATCGAATAGATATAATGATTGATAAAGGACCGAGTGCGCGTTCTGTACAAATCAATCTTAATCCTTTTACTTTAATAGGAGCAACAACACGTAGTGGATTGCTTACAAGTCCGCTAAGAGCTCGTTTTGGTATTAATTGCCATCTCGAATATTATGATGCTGAAGTTTTAACAGGCATCGTAAAAAGGTCTTCAAATATTTTAGATACAGAATGTTATGAGGATGCTGCCGTTGAGATAGCTCGTAGAAGTAGGGGAACCCCACGTATTGCGAATGCCTTATTAAGACGTGTACGTGATTTTGCACAAGTAAAAGGTACGGGCAAAATAACAAAGGAAATAGCTTGTTATGCCTTGGAAGCCTTGAATATTGATACTTACGGACTTGACGAAATTGATAATAAAATACTTAATACTTTAATTGATAAGTTTGGAGGTGGACCAGTCGGAATCACAACTATATCTACAGCTTTAGGTGAGGATGCAGGTACTATTGAAGATGTTTATGAACCGTTTTTAATTAAAGAAGGTTTTATCAAAAGAACTCCAAGAGGTCGTGAGGTAACAGAATTGGCTTATCGTCATTTAGGAAAGAAAAGGACCTCAGATATGGCAGATTTATTTTAAACTTTATTGAAGTGACAGAATTTAAATCATTAGCAAAGGAAACAGCGGTATATGGCGTTAGCAGCATATTAGGAAAGTTTCTTAATTGGTGCTTGGTGCCTTTGTACACTCATGTTTTAGCAAGTCCGGCTGATTATGGAATCGTAACAAACTTATATGCCTACACCGCTTTAATACTAGTAATATTGACCTATGGAATGGAAACCGGTCTGTTCCGTTTTATGAATAAGGGTACCGATAATCCACAAACAGTATATTCTACTACTTTAATCAGTTTATTTGTTACTTCAGCCATTTTTGTGGTATCATGTTTCGTTTTTTCAGATCCTATATCAAATGCGATGGGTTATGCTTTGAATCCTGAATACATAATGATGTTGGCAATAGTTGTAGCAATGGATGCCTTCGGTAGTATCCCCTTTGCTTATCTTCGTTATAAGAAAAGACCTTATGTATTTGCCGGACTAAAACTACTTATGATATTCGTCAATATTTTAATGAATATCTTTTTCCTTATAGGATGCCCGTATATAATGACTGTTGCGCCATCATTAATAGATTGGTTTTATCGTCCTGAATATGGTGTGGGTTATGTTTTTGTAGCTAATTTAATTTCAACAACAACTGTTACAATAGCATTGCTGCCTTATGTATTTGTAGGTAAATTCAAATTCGATATCAAATTGCTTAAACGTATGCTTGCATACTCTTTGCCCTTGTTGTTATTGGGTATTGTAGGTATTGCGAATCAAACCATTGATAAAATACTTTTCCCGTACTTGTTTGAAGATAAAATGTACGCTCAAACTCAATTAGGCATATATGGAGCTTGCTTTAAAATAGCTATGGTTATGATGATGTTTACGCAAGCCTTTCGTTATGCTTATGAGCCTTTCGTTTTTGCAAAAAATAAAAATGCAGACAGCAGACAAGCTTATGCCGATATAATGAAATATTATTTTATAACATCATTACTAATATTTTTAGGGATGATGTTTTATATTGATATACTTAAATTAATTATCGGTGAAAGTTACTGGGAAGGCTTAAAAGTAGTTCCTATTGTATTATTATCATATATATTCCAAGGTGTGTACTTTAATCTTTCGATGTGGTATAAATTAACTGATAAGAAAATGTTTGGTGCATATATGTCTTTTATCGGTTCTGTTATTACCATAACATTGATATGGGTGTTAGTTCCACGAATTGGATATATAGGTGCTGCATATGCATCATTATGTGCTTATTTATGTATGATGTTAATATCTTATTTTTTAGGTCAAAAATATATGCCTGTAAATTACGATTTAGTGGGTATGCTCAAATATTTTGTATTAGCGATGGCGCTATATGGTGTCAGTATTTTGGCAAAGAATGGGTATCCATGGCTTAATTATTTGATTAATACGCTTTTATTAGCGTTATTTGTAGTTTATATGGTTAAAAAGGACTTAGATTTACACACTTTGCCGATTATAGGGAAATATTTCAAAAAACATTAGAATATGAATTATCTATTTTTAGCTACAGGTTTTGAAGAGACAGAAGCCGTTTCTGTTATTGATGTTTTAAGACGTGCAGAGATGCCTTTAAAAACAGTGTCTATAACTAAAGATTTGCTTGTTGAAAGTGCTCATGGAGTCACAATCAAAGCTGATGTTTTGTTTGAAGATATTAATACTGCTGATGCAGATTTTCTTATACTTCCGGGTGGTATGCCGGGAACTAAAAATTTGGAAGCTCATGCAGGTTTATCACTTGCATTGAAGAAACATTTTAACGAAGGCAAAAATCTTGCTGCTATTTGTGCTGCTCCGTCAGTTTATGGCAAGCTTGGATTTTTACGTGGGAAAAAAGCCACTTGTTACCCGGGCTTTGAGCAATATCTGGATGGTGCTGATATACAACCGGCAACTGTTGTTGAAGATGGGAATGTTATAACAGCTTCGGGCCCCGGCTTGACTATTGCTTTCGGCTTAAAGATTGTAGAACATGCAAAGGGTGCAAATCTTGCAGCATCAATCGCTAAAGCAATGATTTTTAAATAAAACTTTTTGGGTTTTATTTATTTGACTTATCTTTGCAGCGTAATAGGGGGTTTAGCTCATCTGGCTAGAGCGTAACACTGGCAGTGTTAAGGTGATCGGTTCGAGTCCGGTAATCTCCACGGAACAAAACAATAAAAGAGGGCGGAATAAGCCCTCTTTTATTGTTTTGGGTGAAGGGTTAGGGGTGAAGGGTGAGGGGGGTGCGTAGTGCGTAGTGTGTAATGTGTAATTGTGTAATTGTGTAATTGTGTAATTGTGTAATTGTGTAATGTTTAATGTTTAATGTGTAATTGTGTAATCGTGTAATTGTGTAATGTGTATAATCCAATGTTGAAATGATCAATAATGCGTTGTAGGGGCGAATTGCATTCGCCCTTCACATTCGACATGCACAAA
>MWBK01000065.1 GCA_002069025.1 Bacteroidetes bacterium ADurb.Bin302
TGGATATATCTCAGTCAAATCTATATCAATATTATCTGCTACTGTAACATAAGCTTCTGTGTCAGCTATCTTTTCTATCAAACTATCCCAATCGTCAACTACGTATGGGTCATCTTGTGTGCCTGTTCCTGTATATGCCATAATCAATCCTCCTTATCTTATAATAGTTACACCCTCTGGTATCTTTACTGCTTTAACCTTAGTATCATTAAAGGCTGTTAATTCCAATTCATTAACAGGAACACCATCAAGTGTAGTTGGAATTTCTGGACGTTTACTACTACCAATGTAATAAAGAATCGTTCCACCTGTATAAATATAATCGTTCTCATTTGTGGGGTCAAATGCATTTGATTCATCTCTTAATCCCTGACCAAATACAAATCCGTAAATATCAGTATAATCACCACAACCCATTGCTTTAATTTCAACAACGTGTTCACCAACACTTGCTTCAAAGGGCAATAAAAAATTCTGTATATAACATTGGTTTTCGTTTAATGTCATTTTAGGTTGAAACTCATGGAGTGTTTCATCCATGTAAATGTACAATGTATTAATGCCTGTTGTATTTCCAGTTACATTTGCATTAAAAGAGATAAAGACATTCTGCTTTTGAACAGATTCCCATTCAATTTGACAAATAGTAAACTGAGTGTTTCCAACCACTCCTAATGAATTACTACCAACCACGTACTTTATTTTATTTCGATTCGCACCCTCTGGCTTAAATAAAGAAGCCCCAATATATGCGGTTCTTTCAGACAACGTATTGCCTTTATAAAATAAATGAACATTATCACCAACGTCAAGTTCTGTTCCTGACCAGTTAGGGACAATAAGTTGTGTGTCATTAGCTAATACATTCACTACATACATACCATTAGATAATGGTTCTTTTACTTTTGCAGGAATAGCCATGAGGTAATCGCTATTCTGCATTTTTTTATCTACACTATGCTCTATTAATTCAATTAAAGCATCTGCCAATTACCCCACCCCCATTCCTTCAATATTAGTTTCTGATGGCAACCAATTTATATTAGTTGCTGAAATTTGCATAGCACCTGCGCCCAATGGTATTGTAATAGATTGTATTACAAATAGTTCATTATTTATTTTTTGATATTCGTCTGTGATTCTGATTGTTTTATTTACGTCAAGATGCGGTATAATAGGACTATTAAAATTTAATGTAGCACCTATCATTGTTTGTTTATGCAACAACATAACCGCATACTGCTGACACCTTGCAATCATATCACTTTCCGTGGTATCAATATAATCAATCTCCTGAGATTCCATTCTTCTCAAACCTACTGCGCCTACTCTGATAGGAGATAATGGATTTACATTATATGCAGTATAAGACAAATTAGGTGCTTGAATATCTTCATCTTCAATTACTTTACCTGTATCATCAGATTGAGTTTTACTTTCTTCTTGTGCGTTAACAAGTGCTTGTGTATCGACACTTAGATTTGTATAAACCGTAACCGCATTTAGTCCATCAAAATTATACTGGCAATTTGCTTCTGACAAGTTAGTATATTCCCATTGAGGTGCTACGTATTTATAACCGTCTACAAAGAATATATCTGTAAGTGCATTAAAACGAAAATGACCATCATTGTCATAATATATATCAACACCATATCCATCACCCAATGATGTAAATATATTGCCAAGATAATTATTTGCATCTATCGAAATGTCTGCCTTTATCTTTTGTTCATTGTATCGCAAATCAATCAATGGTTGCACTGGGTCTATTGGCATATTTGCACCACCATAAGCAATGCTATTTGACATTTTTATATTGTTACCAAGATTTAAAGCAAGCGTATCTCTTACTATATCAGCAATCGTACTACCTGCTTTAACAATATACTGAACCTCTGCAATATTAATTTTTAATGTTCCATCAAGTGCACCGCCCTTGTCGATAGCTTCTATTGAAACGGTGTGTGCATTGGCTGTAGCACTGGTAATATAATATACTCCCTGTGACCACCACCAAATGTTATCTTGATTATCTTGAATACCTATCCATAATTTAAATTTACGCAAGTACCATATAGGCGAATTTGGACTTGGTAAATATTTATCTGGAATATTCGCTAATGTCAAACTACAACTTCTACGAACAAGCTGTTTATAGTTTATGTTTATTTGCCCCTGTGCATCAAGAGTCAAGTCCTTAGTTATTTCACCAATTGTATGTTCATGATAAGATAACAGTTCAAGACGAATCAAATATCTTGTAACAAGATTCCTTTTCAAGACAGTGAGATATTGTGATGTGTTCTTATTAAAATATTCCATATTATATCACACCTTTCTTAATAAGGAGTAGATGGGTCTACATCTATTATATAGTCTACTTTAATATCATTAACATCAAGTACCTCAGCCCAGTTAAATGAAAATACTGTAGGAATCTTGGAATTGTTTTCCTGATATGTTGTTGTTGGGTTATCTGTAATTGTCACAATTAAAACGTCACCCTTTTGAGTTTTTAGCATATATATAGAAGGTCTTGAAATAAATTCCCTCCATGCTCTTACTGTGTCAATATCATCTATATATGTCCGTGTAGTACAGTCTACGTAGCCATTCATTGCAGTCAGTGTTCCAGTAAGGTAGTTTGTTTTAGTAACAGTTTGAGTAGGATATGTGTTATAGCTAACATGAAGATGTTTGTCCATATTCTGTGTTATAGTTGTATCTTCGATTTCGCCAACAATTTTCCATTGGTCGCCTGTCTTATATCTTGTTTTCGTTCCCCACTGATATCTTTCATCTTGTAAAATAAGTTCAGTGATTGTATAACCATTCATATTTATTTTATTAAATTTGTCTTTTGTAACACGCTTAGTTTCAACTTGTCTATGTGATACATCCGCAGTCATTTCTACATCAACATAACTAATGCCATTCAGATAGGCTTGTCCCGTAGTTCCTTCTCTTGGAACGTAATAATATCTATACTTACCCTTTGTTGGAACAGTTGTATCATCCACAGTTTCTAAAACTCTTATCTCTCCTGTATTAAGATTTTCACGGTAATAAGTATATTTTGTTCCAGATGGGAAATCACCAGTTGGAGATAGTGTTCTATCAATTGCGCCTATAATATGAATCATGTGCTTTAATTGTGGTGTCCTTGCGAACACAAATGAATCTTTGTTTTGAGGATAATACACATCAGGCTTATCTTGATTATGAACTGTCAATGCTTGTATTATAGTTTTAGGTACATCATCTTCAAGTCCACCACACGATATTATATTGCTTGAACCAGAACAACTAAGCCCATCCACTGTTACGATATTGACAACAGCTTTATAATACAAATCTTTATTTTGATTTGCAGGAACTTCTACTATTTCACCATTAACCCTTTTCTTGTAATGAAGAATAAAATCTTCAAAGAAAGAACTTTCGATTTTTTGAGAATATATATTATCAGTTTCATCAACCAATCTCCACGGTACAGTATCATCACCAGTCCAGTTCCAGTAAAGCTTTATGTTATAATAATTGATTAACGAATTATATCCATTGTACGTAGCGGTAACATGAAATCCCAATGTCGAATCTGCTCTGGAAGTAGGAGCGTAGTCTATCAATTCCATTGTTGGTGTAATCTGAGGTGTTTGTTTGCATTTAAAGAAATATAATGGACTTACCTTGTAATTACAATATATCTGATATTTTGTGCCAGCAGGTATATTACTTGGTAAAGCAGAAGATAAAACCGCCTTGCCTGTTGTTTCCTGATAGGCAACAATATGTCTCCTTTCTTCTCCTATAACAAGTTCACATGATGTGACAACAACACCCCACACAGAATTATTTCTCCATCCCTCTGATGTTGTTTGCTCCCATTCGTATATCGAAGATATTTTATCTTCAATTGTAATTGTAGTACCGTCTGTTGTTAAATAGTTTTCTTGTGTCTGACCTCTTAAAACAAACATATCACATAATGGAGCAGTACCATCACTTTGCCATTGTAATACCATGATTTGCATAGCATAATCTTTGCCATTGTCCAAGTCGTTTAAGAAACCATCTGCCATTTTTAACTCTTGTCCATTATAAACAATAGGTGTTCTTAATTGGGGAACATGACCCTTTGTTAAAACCAGTTCACCAGTATTGTAATCAAACACATTATATAATGCACCAGTTAAAATATCACCATTGAATTTAAACGAAATAGTATTATTGGAGTCAAGAACCGTTGAGTCAAAAGCAATATTCTCAGGATATACATTTGTTGGATATTGTAACATTAATTCACCTACTTTCATAAATAATAATTCTCCCCTACTTTATTGTAGGGGAGTGTATAAATTATTGAGTATAACTTTGTGTTAACTTACGTTTAAAATAAGAATCAAGATGAGGGTCAAGGTTTCTTACGAAATCTTGTGGATTGTTTGCAACCACTTGACCTATATTGACATTAACAGTATTTGTGTTTGCACCATTGTTATTAATAACATTGGAGGGATTGAATCCAGAAAGTTGAACAGTCTGTTTAATAATTGAAGCCATAACACTTGGAGTTTCATGAACTGCTTCATAGAGTTTCTTTGAATCGTTAGCATTGAAAATAGTTTCTGATTTTTGTTTAGTACCATGAAGCATGGCAATTCCTGTAGTTGAATTGACACCTCCATCAGCGTAACCTCTTGCAAGCTTTGCATCCCATGCACTATTTACAATACCATAACCAGTAGAACTATCAGCTAAACGTCTTTGCATTGATTCATATGCATCAGCCCATTCTGTAAGCCATTGTATAGCTTTATTTTTATTATTAAAGATATTGTTTTCCGTGTCATTCATCCACTGTTGTATTTTACTAAGATTCTCCCATACACCATGTTGCATATCACTTGCGGCACTAATCACATCATTCTTTGCACTATCCATGCTGTTCTTATAATTTTCCAGTGCGCTCTTGGCATCATTGAGATTACTTTGCACAGCGGTCTTATAGTTATTATAGGCAGTTATTTCATCACCTATTTTATCAATCTCGTTCTCTTTTGCCTTAATACTTGCTTCAATATTCTTGATTTCAATTTTGGTTAATCGTTCAAGTTCGTTTGAAAAATTGCTGTACTCACGCTTGTAAGCACGTAACAGACCTTCGTCCTTCTTTTCAATTTTCTCTCTCCAATCAGAACCAAGTAACTGTTCAGCAAGAAGTTCGCCATCTTTATCTTCGATTTCCTCAGTAAGAATATCGTACTGTTTTACATATTCCTCATATGCTTTAATCTGATGGTCTAAGGCTTTCTCCTGTTTTTCAAGAGGTTTAATCTTTTCATCTCTTTCTTTTTCAAGAGCCTTAATTTGTTCTTCATTTAAAACATCGTCCAAATTCTTTTGTGCTTCAACAACCTTTTCCTTAGATGCTCCATACTCCCAACCTCTTGCAGATGAATATGTTCTGACCTGCTGTTGTTTTGCCTTATTCAAATCAAGTAAAGCTTTTTCCTTTTTATAAGCAAGGTCACGTTCTTCGTTTTCGTCCTTTAAAACTTTTATACGTTCTTCATATTCATCTTTGATATCGTCTTGCTGTTGCTTTAACGAATCAAGCTGAGACTTTAATGAATCTTCATAACGCTTCATGTAATCGGTTACAGCCTTTTGGAACGACTTCTGCTGTTCTTCGATAACCTTCTTCTGTTCATTGAGAATATCAAGTTGTTCTTGTAATTCTTTCTTTTCAGATTCAAGAACATCCTTACGATTATTTAAAGAATCTATTGTATCGTCCACAGCCTTTACTTCATTTTCAAGAGCCTTGACAGCGTTATTTAACTCGGTTTCCATACCAACAGAAATAGTACGTGTTGTACCAAGATTTTGATTAAGTTCAGTAACAAGGAAATTATCACGGTCAATAGCTTTAGCATAATCCAACATTGATTCTTCCATTTGTTGAATAGCAAATTTGGTTTCGGCTATCTCATCATGATATGTTTTATAATCAGATTCAGAATTAATTTGTCTCATTTTAACTTTTAAATCAAATTCTTTTTGTAACAAATAAAGATTTTGCATCCTTGTCTTAATCTCTGCTTGTAGATTTTTTATTGCAACTTCGCCCTCATGAATATTTTCCCTTATAGTTTCCTGAGACTTTTTTATCTGTGCATCCTTAAAGGAAGTTAATTCCTGTTCAGAAAATACATATTCGCCATTAACAAGTTTAATGGTTTGTAAGTAACCATCCGCATCCTGTTCCAGAAGTTTCCAAGCATCAGTATGGGATAACCCCTTTCCTTCGCCAAGTTTAGATATAGCTTCTTGTACAGTTGTTACTGTTTCAGCGGTTGACTTGAAGTTCTCGTCCAACTCTGTTTTCCATTTCTGCACAAAGTTATCAAGACCATCACCATTCTCAGCAACACCCTGTTTGAACCCATTGAACAAGTCAGCGACTTTTTGTTTTGCTTCTTCACTACTACCTGCCATCTTGTATAATGAATTTTCTAAAACTTCAACTTCATTATAAAGTGTTTGGTATTCGTCCAAAGACAAATCATCAGGATTGGCAAGCTGTTGAAGTTTAGCTTGTGCTTCATCAAGTTTGTTGTAAAATGGAGTTAAAGATATTTCACTAACGGAATCTTGAATCCCATTTGATAAGCTATCAAACATAGTGCCAAATAATCCATTATGAGAATGTTCTTCAAGGTAAGGTGACATTTCTTTTAAGAGTTCAACATCCTCTTTTAAAATTTCATATTGCTTACTATATATGTCAAGTATTTCCAAGTTTCTATCCTTAACTTTACTATACTCAACAATAAATTTTTCCAACTGATTCTTTGCGGTTTCAATATCACCAGAAAGATATATACTTTGGCTTGCTCCTTTTCTTACTCCTTCTATTTGTGAAGCAATGCGAGACAAATCATCGAAATCCTTTTGAGATATAACACCAACACCGCCTACTTTAAAAAGGCTTTTGGCATTTTTGTCTAAACCCTTACTGATGTATGAATCATCACCATTGTATGTGAAATTACTATCATCTACATAAAGACTGGACAGTGCTTGTGCTTTAGCTATTTTTGCAACATTGTCTGTCTCAAAGTTTTCTTTTTCCTTTTCTGCAATCTCATCAAGTTTCTTTAATTGCTCAGAATATTTACCATTAACCAAATCAATACCATCTGCTTGGTCTTTGTATGAAGTTATTAAATCATTTTGAATCTCTTGTAACTTCATTTGTCTTTCAGAAACATCCGTAACCGTAGTTGCGATTTTAGAATATGACTGTGCTATAGAATCAAGTTTTTGTTCAGATTGTTTCAACTCATCTATATTTTGTTTTAAATCAACTAAGGCATCATGTGATGTTTTTGCCAATTCGTCAAGTTCACTTCTCGTAATAATTAATTTGTCAATCAGCCAAGATAAACCTTTTACTAAAGCCCCGATTGCCAAACCTGCTAACAATGACCCTAATGCCGCACCTGCCGACTTTAATAATGCCATTGCGCTACGTGCGTTTTCAGCATTGGTTGTTATTATACCAAGCCATTGTGCAATTCCCTTTAATACACCAATAACATTTGCATGAGACTTTACACTTATCGTGGTAAATATTACTCCCATGATAACACTAATTGAACCCAAATGTTTAATTATCCATGCAAGTATATCAGTAATGCGTTTACTACTATCAATAAAGAAGTTGACAGTTTCCTTATTCAAAACAGTATTAGAGAATTCTTGGAACGAGCCTTTGAGAGCGTTGCTATGTGCTTCAATACCATCCATCATTTTTTCATACTCAGCGGTAGCTGTACCTGCTGACTTAACGCTATCCTTATAAGCGTTCTGAATAGTACCTGACTGAAATGCTTGAATAACAGCAAGACCGATGTTTGCTCTGTTTTTACCAAAAAGAATTTCGGTAAGAGAAGCACGATTAGTGGAACTTAAAGAATCCCATACCTCGGCAACATCTTTCATTATATCATATAAGTCTTTAAACTCTTTGGTCTTATCATCAAAAATGTTTACCTGATTTCCAGTAAGATTAAGAATCTGTGTTTGAACTTTGCTGACTTCCATAAGGTCATCAACAGGCTCATTCAAATCCTCTAACGCACCCTTCATATTACGTAATCTAAGAGATATGATTTTTAAAGCGTTACCTGTAATATCAAGATTCTGTGTAATTTCACCTGTACCAGTTAGCACGGCTAATGATTTGTCTAATGACATTCCTGTCATTGCTAACGCAGAAGCAGAACGTTCAAGACCCTCACCAAGACCTGCGGCACTTACAGCATAACGGTTATTGAGATTATCCATTTTGTCTACAATATCCATTACGTTCTTAGCTTCAATACCATATGCCTTTAATATTGTAACAAGGTTCTGTAACGATTGTTCTTGACTAACATCTGCAACCTTAGAAAATATAGTAGATGCTCTTGATAATTCCAAAGCATCGTTCAAGTCGTAACCTAACTTAACCCATTGATAGGTTTGTTCAACAAGGTCACTTGTCACAACCTTTAAATCTTGTGCTTGCTTATTAGCCTTTTCAAGAAAAGCAAGATAACCACTATCTGTTTCATCTGTAACTCTCCGCACGTTTATCATTGCTTCATCAAGAGCCTTGACATTATCAACCATCTTACGAATGTAACCAATTACTGCATAAAGTGAAATATATCTATTGAGAACCATCTTTAATTGGCTACCCATGCTTGTAAAGAATTGGTTTGTAGTTAAACCTGCTGAACGAGCCTGTCCGTTTAAATCTCTAAAAGCAATTGCAAGTTTCTCAATTTCAGCGGCATTGCCCTGTAAATTTCCAGAATATAAAGTTCTTACAATAGTTTCCCAATTATCTTTAAAGGTCTGACCATTGCTCATTTTAAGAGTTGATTCTGTAGCTTTCTTATTTACAGAAGCAAATGTCTCAATTTGATTCTTTAAGGTATTAAACTTATTTGTTACCTGACGAGTAATCTTATCATCTTTTAAGGATTGGTTTAAATTATCACTATCCTTTTTGGCTGTTTCCAAAGAGGGAATAAGTTTATCAAGTTCCTGTTTTGCCTGTGCAATATTAGCCGCAGAACTATTTTTACCATTACTCAATAAAGCTGATATTGACTCTATCTGTTGTAACAAATTTTTGTTCGCACTAAGCTGTTTCATAACATCACCATTGGTGCCATTCTGTTTGATGATATTAGAATTATTAAAACCGCCTAATGAGTTCTTATACTTGTTCAATGTTGAAACAATATTAGAACGCTCTTTTTCAATACGTGCGCTTTCCTGAGTAATTGACTTATCTTGCAATTTAGCCTTTGCTAAATTACGTGCAATATTTAAAGCCTTTTCTTCTTCTGCAATTGTCTTTTTTACTTCGGAAGTTAACAGTTCTTGTTTCTTTAGCCTGTCTTGTGCAGTATTGATTATTCTGCGATATCCACCTTCTAAGGAATTAATCTGGTTAATCTCGTTATTACCTGCTTTACCAGAGAATCTACGTTCTTCTAATTTTTGAAGTTCACGATAAGCGTGTGTGATTTTTAAAAGTTCTTCTGTTTGCTTTTTAGTTCCAGATGAAGTATCTTCTCTTTTAAGTTTATTTAAGAGTTTAATATCGCTTTGAAGCTGTCTTACTCTTTCAGAAGCACTTGCAAAATCTAAATACCACTGATTGCCACGTTGAGATTCTTCAACCTGATTGAGCGTAGAGATTGCTTTTGATAAGTCTTTGTACTCCTTATTTAATTCTTTAACTGTGGGAACACTGTCATTATTGGTCTTGAAGCCTTTAAGATTGTCAAGGTCTATTTTAACAGACTTTAAGGTGTTATCAAACTCTTTGGCTGTAATATTAACATTAGTAAAGGGATTAAGACTTTTGCCCTGTGATTCCTTAACTGTTACTTTTATAGAATCTATTGTTCCTTGCAAAGCAACGAACTTGGCACGAATATCTTCAACACTACCCTCGCCATTACGAAGTTTTTCCAAATCGTCTAATAAGGATTTAAAACCAACGGTTTCTCCGTTATATGCTGTTGTAAAATTTCCATTACTCGATGAACGCAATGAATTTATCTTTGAAGTATATTCATCAATAAACTTTAATGTCTCTTTCTGTTTTTGAAGAATACCTCTGTCAGAACCATTAGAACTAAGTAGGCTAACCTTGCCACCTTTCTCAACAGCATAATTAAATTTCTGTAAATCACCAGTTGCTTGTTTTGCAGAAATACTAAAACTCTTTAATGCTCCTTCTGCGTTTCTTTCCCATGTTGTCCATATCTCAGTAGTTTGACCCAGTGTATTCCTTGTTTCTTCAAGCAAGCCTTTAAGAACCGCATCAGCTTCTCCTTTTAAATTGCTACGCAATAACTTACCAAGTTCTTCTACCTGAGACTGAGCAGACATTTTATCTATCTTAACCGTTGAAGTTGTTGCACTGTTATCTGACTGTGTTTTAGAAGCCACCGTAGAAGCAATAGATTTAGCATCAACTCCTATATTAAGTTTGAGTTTGCTTGCTAACGTATTCAGTTCGCCTTGTAATTTATTTACAGCTTCACTACTTGTGTCTATATGGCATTGAATATTTAAACCATTGTCTTTTAAACCATTCAATTCACCAGATATTACCTTTAAATCTTCTTTTATTTGCGACTTAGATTTATTCTTATTAAGTCTTGCAATCAAGTCTATAAAAGCATTTTTACTCAAACCTTTTCACCACCTTATCTATATAAATTTCTTGAACGTAATTTATCAAATTTAATTTTAATTCCAAACTTGTTTGTTTGATTCCATTCTGCAATACCATCTTCGATAAAACCCACACCACTAAAATGAGTTAACCTATCTACTCTACGTCCTATTAACCATTCCAATTTAGGGGCATACCAACCGTAGTTCATTGTAAGCAATGTTGATGTTTCATGTTCATCTTTGATAGGAATTATTCTATCTTCAAACCAATATCCGTTGTATTCATGGATATCAGTCCAATAAACTTCACTAAGATTTTTATGATAATCTAAATCATCATGAACACAAACCGATAAAGTAAGAGTTTTTTTATCAACCCTTATATCTGCCAAGTCCTCTGCATAGAGCGCACCTTGTAAACGATAAGTACGCTCATATACCTGTGGATTATATTTGTCATACCATGCATCTATATATTTTTGAATACAGTGATATAACCTATTGACTTCATCTTTAAGAACCTCTGCAATAGTTCTACCATCATCAACCCTTGCGCATTGTAATGAAATCATATTGAGTTGTTCTTCAATAGAAGCCATTACTTATCACTCCTTTTCAATTATTGCTTCTGCAACTTTCTTGTCATCAAGTCCTTCAAGTCTTGTTGCAAGTTTCTCGAATACACTTGTGTCTCCCATTCTAAAGGCAAAGTCACTAAGAGTATCGCACAGATAATCAAATGAATTTTTCTGTGTGCGAATTTTGTATTCCAGTCCGTCATTTACTGCATTAATAATTTCATGATATATGGGTAATTCTGCAACCTTGTTCTCAATGATGTTGTACCAATCTGCCTGAGATACTTTAAATACTTCTTCGATAGGCATATCTCCAAAATCAATATCAGTAAACGTTGTCAATATCATATATCTTGTTGCAACATCTTTAAACTCAGGCACGTATTTATCATTAGGAAAACAGCCATCAATAACCATATTAACCGCTTCTGAAAACTCATCTACTGAAAGAAAGTTTTTTATTTGCACTATTGTCTTTCCAATTTTTACTTTTGAATGAAAAAGTGGATATTTGTCTGTAAGTTTATTAATGTTAATCATAATTATTCTCCTTTAGTTTTAGATTCTTCGATTGATACAGCGTATTGTCCAATGGCAATGGCATCACTTACATCGTTAACTGTCAATGATAAATCATACCATTCATTTACTTTACGCATAATATCCTTTTTGCGTTCTGGTCTTTTTATTGTCTTATCGTATTTACCCCAATGATTTATCCATGTATTTTCAGCAACAATCTTAATGGGGATTACTTTCTTATGACAGATGTACAAAACAAATCCTTGTAATCTTGCAAGATTAAATTCGCTCTTAACATTTTGACTTGAAAATATATCTTCCATATAAATTACATCGGGTTTATATTTGTCAATAAGATATTCAATTCTATCCGAAACAATACAGATACGATTAAGAATATTCTTATATATAATTTCTGGCATGGTTACTTGATAAAGGTGTTCTTCTTCTTTAAGAACCATATCAGTTATTTTCTTGCTTGTAGTTTTTTTCATTTCAATAAGTTCATAGTAAACAAGTTCTCCATCATCAAAAACACTTAGTCCTGTTGAAGAACTACTCTGGTCTGTTGAGAGTATAATCACTCTTGTCATTCCTCCTTGTTAAAAAAATAGGGGCAAGCCAATCGTAATTAACTTGCCCCCTTCTTTTATTCATTGTCAACGTCTTTATCGACTGACTTGCTTTTTGGTTTAGGTACGCTCTTAGGAGTGCCTTTTGCTATAATAGCCTTGATATCTGTTGTTATAGCTTCAAGCAGATTTAACTCAGTGTCAGCTTTGATATCAAGATGCTCAAACATTTCTGTAGCTTCTTTAGGATTTATGATGCCCTCTCTGTACTCTGAAAGAATCTGGTGAATCTGATAATGTTCTTCCGAACAGGTGAATCTTTTCCAACCATTTGTCTTATTGCAGT
This sequence comes from Bacteroidetes bacterium ADurb.Bin302, assembly GCA_002069025.1. The sequence continues at coordinate 12,777 of MWBK01000065.1, forward strand.
TCAGACAAGCATCGTATTCCTTGCCACAAATCCAACAGCTATTCTTCAAATTAAATCACCCCATTATACAGTAGGAAGATTTGGGAATACCTGTCTGAAAAGCTGTTTCTCATCGTCACAGTAATCCTGCTGTGCTGAGAATGAGAATGGGAATGTATCTGTTCTACCAAATGAAGCAGTAGTAGAAGCTGAAAGCTGTGCTTTAGGGAATACTGTATAGCCTGCCTGTGCATTACCGCAAGCATCCTTAAACAGACCCTCTACAACAATCTCAATATCTTCGGGGAACTTGTCAGCAGAGTCGATAACAGCCACACAATCCTCGGAATTGAAATCGTATTCAACAAACAGCTTATCACCAACTGCAATATCACCATCGGCAAATGTCAGAGTATGTGTGTTAGCGGTATAAGTAAATATACCAGAAGATGCTGAATCGCCCTGTCTAAATCTCTTGTTTACGCTACCATCCCTGTTAAGTGTACAAACAGAAATCTTATATGCAGGTGTAGCGGTTGAACTAACATCTGCCGCACTATACTTCATTACATACGTAGTAAGAGTGTCACTTTCGGCATATGTCTTAATAGGGTCAGAAATAGGAACGATAACACCATTACCAGATGTACCAATTGTCTTACCTTCGCCATTAAGTTGCTGTGCATAAAGGTCAAGATTCCAGAATGTTTCATCACCTGCGAACTCTGCTGTCTTAGCGTTCATCCATCTTGCAAGTGTTGAACCCTCGGCATCTGTCTTTACTTCTTCCTGTGCATCAGTTGTCAGAGAACCGTTTGCTACCTTACCAGTAATAAAAAGAATCTCACTTGTAATACGACTTCTACCAACAACACGCTGAATTATATCAGGAATTACACTGTTTACTGTTGCCATATAATCACTTTCCTTTCTTATTCCTTGACTTCTCTGAGCCAATTAAAATTATTCTTGTTTATTTTACTCAAATCTAATTTACCTGAGTATGCACCCATACTTAATTGATTTGAGCTTTCAACTATATTAATACTTTTTATAGCATCATAGAAAGCATAAACTTTCATGTTCCATACTTCATTTAATTTATATTTAAAATAAGGGTGGTTGGTTGCTCTTGATATCATAGTCTTTAAACTTGATTTCGGTGTACTTCGTTTTGCAAACTCTAATTCATCATAGGCATATTCAATCATCTTCTGCTTTGTATATTCATCTGCCACACCCTTGAATTGGGGTGGGGGGATTGCATGAATAGTGCGAATGGCATCAGCAATTTGTTTATAAATTCTTTCAGTGATAACAATACTTTTATTTCTTAATTCAACTTGCTTCTTTTCTTCGTTTATAAAAATCCTAAAGGAAGAAAAGTCCAAATCCCCAAAAAGAATCTTAGTGTCATCTTTGTTTAAATTCCGACACAACTCACAGAACAATTGAAAGTCTGTTATCTCAGTAAAGTCATATCCCCCTTTGTCAAGTTGTGCAATCATATCAAATGGAGAGCATACAAAGTTTGAAATCATAGACATATATTTAAACTCATCATGTTCCTCAATTTCACCTAACGATGGCTGACGAATATAAATGTCATCATTTATTTTTATATCCTTACCACGTAAAAGACTTAAACCTTGAATCATGGAATAACCTCACACATATTATCATTGAAATCAACTGCTTGAAATACAATTTGTCTATAACGATGCACATTGTTTTTAAGGCTATAAGGTTCGTTGCTTATTCGTTGTAACGTGCCTATGCCAAATTCATTAGAACCATTAAACTTTTCGTCAATCAAAACCGAAAGGTAGTCTGGACGAATTGCTGATACACCTGCCTTATTCATATATAAATCGTCCTGATGGGATAATACATATATGGTTATTGTAGCCATATCATATGTTTTAGGCGCAACACTTGAAGTAAACCTTCTTTCAATTGCCGTAACACCTGCTTCAATACAGATATACGTCTTGGCGATATCCTGTGTTTTTGGCACAAACCAATGAGGAAATAATCTTTTTTTTGACAAAGCATCTTTATCGCTATCTGCAATCAGATTGTCGATATCCTCATCATCATGTATACCAAGTGCTTCTATAATTCTGTCATCATTTTGAAGTGCTACAAGCATATCGTTCTTTGCCTGTATTACCAGAGAACTATTTGGCATTATATCACTCCCTTTATTGTTATTAATAATTCTGCTTGTCCATCATTAGTAGTTGCAATTAGTTTAAAATGACTGCCAACTATATTTACATCGTTGGCACATCTAATGACACACTGATTGTCAGTTTGCTCTAAACTAACTTTATTTACAAGTGAAGTGTCATGCAATAAGCTGAAAACAACAGAAGTTTCATTTTCAACTTTAAATGTCTTACGTCCACCAATCTTAATCTCTGGATTTCCCTTATAGGATATTACAATTGGAGTAGTTGGTTGAGGTATATCATTGGGGTCAACATAATCGCACAAACCTAATTCTAAATCGTCTACATCAGGATTATATACATCCTCTGTAAACAGCAAACGTATAATGCGCTTATCATTATAGGAATAAGGTACTTTTGATGTTGAAGTTATTTTATAAACTTCTGGTGGATATGCAGTAGTATAATCAATAAACATACGTCTATCACGTTTAAGACCAATTGTATTATCATCAAACGATATCCAACACATAAGCTGGTTATAAGGTGTTCTGATTACACTATTTACATCATTAACACCACTATTATACTGAGAAGCATCTTCTATAAAACAAGGATAATTGTAAACTATTCCTTGTTTATTTTGCCAACGCAATGTGTAATTACACTCATGTATAACGGACTTAGTGTAAATGTGATTCTGGTCTGGCATTGTCATAATAAGATATATTTGCCAATCACCTTTAGTATCTTTTACTTTTACATACTTATAATTAACAAGCATATCTGAAATGCGTGTAAGTATCTGTCGTTTCCAACCCTGAATATAAGCATCGGGAGTTACATTCTGAATAACCGCCTGTGTTTCAAATTCAGTTTCAAACAAACCAGTTTCGATATCATATAAACCATTACAAAGAAAAACAGTTTGCCCTAGCTTAGTCTCAGTTAAAACTTCATCAAAGGCATCTGTAACATAATTGTCCCATTCGTCATTTTCATATCCGCTATTCATTGTAGGTTGCGGTTGCATAACATACCATGATTCCATACCGCATCACCTCAATTATATCCATGCCTTTTCTGTTTATGAAGATACTCATTGCACCTTTGAAGTTCAAGTTCCAAGTCTGACTTAGTAGTTCGCTTACTTTCGTCACTTCCTGTTAACTGAATATCCTTGCCATGAAAACCCTGTAATTTTTCAATTCTACTTAATTCTCTTGTAAGATATTCAGTATACATTATCATGCCTAAAGTATATACCACTGTCCTATTATGCTTTGAATCAAACTTACTTTCATCCTCGTTGTAGTCGAGATGGTCTATTTCAAGTTCATAGTAAGCAAGGGCTGACTCAAAGAACGCATTTTCCAATCCAGTAGGTAAGGGTTGTTTCTCTTGCAAATGAGTATGAAAACTATTCAGCACATCCTCAAAAGTTGTTGTGTCAGCCATAGTCTCACCACCTTATCTTAGTCATCAATCTTCATTTCTGTATACTTTTCAATAAATTTAATCTTGCTATGGTCATTGATACCAAGCTTCTTAATTGTTTCAATAAGTGTTTTCTTTTCAGCCAATGTTACAATTGTTTCAGTAATAGCCTTCTCAAAAGACTTCTGTGTTTTTATATCAAAAATCTTTTTAATTTTATCTTCGCTAATAATCTCCTGTGGCTTATCCTCTGTTTCAAATCCAACAAACACTCTTGTTTCTTTATCTTCAACAAAGATATAAGGATGAGAAGAATCATTGTTCTCTCCACAGAATAAAATATTCTGTGACTGAATCTGCGAAATAACTTCTGCTCTATCAATAAGAACTGACGTATTAGGTGGAAGATTAACTTCTCCGTTTCCATTGATTCTTCTAAATCCTACAGGAAAAGTTGTCAGATTTTTTATTGATATATTTTCATTCATATTAAGATTCATCAAAGAAATCCTCCTTAATTAATTAGTGGGGCAGTATTGACCGCCCCACTTTATTTAATTTAATTATGATACAGTGTCAATAAGACCAATCTTGTATTCTTCGCCCTTTGCTACATCAGCGGCTACTTCAAGGTCATATCTTGTAAGCAGTCTACCAGTTGTAATATCAGTGCCAGTCATAGATGTAAGACCGCCCCTTGTCCAAAGCTGAACAGGTGAAGTAACACCAGTAGGAACTACATAGATATATCTGTCATCTGCAACCTTATCAAACCATGTACCTGCGGCATTAAGCTTGCTAACGTCATAAGCGTTATCCATACCGTAGATTGTTGCACCCATGATATTTGAAACGTATGCGTTCTTAGCAATCTCATTCATAGCCTCCTGAGAAATGTTCATGTAAGGTGTAGCCTGTGAATCTGCATATGTAGCGATATCATTAAGCTTGATAACAGCAGATGTATCACCAACGAGAGTTACCCTACCAAAAGGACGAGCCTTGTTAATAACTGTCTGAACATTTGCTCTTGTTACACCTACTACGACGTTCTTAATTGTAGCGTTATTTACTGCATTAATTACATTATCGAACGCATAAGAAGCCGCCTTGTTTCTCATATCTGTCTTGATGTTTTCAATAAGAATATTCTCAGCGGACATATCACCAAACTGTGCCTTACGGTAATCTACCTCATAACCTGCACTCAGAGATGCAGAGGGAACAGTATACTTGTCAGCATAATTGAAGCTGAAAGGTACATCACCATTAAGAGCCTGTCCTCTTGTATTTACACTCTGCTTGATAATCTTACGCTCAATTGTTTCATCATATCCAAGATTCTCATAACCACCAAAGAAGCCAAGCAGTTTGATTTCTTCAAGAAGCAGAGGATTTACAACATAGGTTCTAATAGTGTTAATCTCGGAAATAGCAGAAACATCACCTGATTCTGCTCTTGCGTTAAGTTCCTTAATAGCTGTTGCACATCTATCACCGCACTTAACACCGTTAGTGTCCTTGATATTCTCAATAGACTCACCCTTAACAAGCGCAGAAAAAGTCTCTACGATGGGAGATGCTGAGTGAAGATTCTTGTTTACTGAATCTCTACGGCAATTTGCCATTTCATTTATTTCAAATGTTTTCATATTTTATTACCTTCCTTTCCTCTTTGATTAAGCGGCAATCTTAATAAGCACTCTTACACCAATAGGAGTAATTGCAAGTACCTCAAATGCAACATCACCAGAAGTTGCAGTATCTTCCTTGAACTTGAAAGTTGTAGCATCAAATGTAAGTGTGTCTCCTACTGCAATATTAGCAAATGTGCCTACAATATTTTCCTTTGTTACAGCAAGTTCCTTGCCAACCCAATTTGAAAGCTTAAAGAGATTTACATATTCGCCCTGTGCGATTGTGTAAGTAAGGTCATACTCCTTATCGCCCTCCTGTGTATTAAGAACAATATAAAGTTCCTCACCAGTTGCAGGGGCTTTTGTTGTCTGTGCCGTACCTGTGTAAGTAAGACCTACAAGCGCACCGTTAGGCAGGTCTGCGTGTGCAGTTACATTAGGTGTGCTGTGTGCTGAGTGTTCAATCATTTCAACTGTAAAAACCTTTACCATAATAAAACCATCCTTTCTTGTAATTAATAAATAGAACCTTCTACGGGATGATTAGCCTGAGATGTAGGGTGAATTACCTCACCATAAATATCTGCTGAATTAACTTCAACTACAGGCTCATCCTTCTTTTCCATTAACAGCTTACCAATACCACGATAAATAGCATCGAGTACAGTATTAATCTCTACGTTAGTAGGGTCTGCATTGAACTTTTCGATTTCATCCTTTGCGTAGTTCTTCTGCTCATCAGAGAAATCCTTAATAGCTTCATCGAGTTCGCCAAGTCTTTCCTTTGCCATTGCTTCACCAAGAGCCCTTTCAAGAGCCGCCTTTTCTTCCCAAGCCGCATTAAGTTCAGATTCCTTCTTAGCCATCTCAGCCTTTACAGTTTCAATAGCAATCTGAATTTCTGCAACAGAAGCATTAAGTTCATTAATCTTAGCATCCTTATCAGTAATAGTCTGATTAAGTTCCGCAATCTTTGTCTCATATTCTGTGTTCTTAGAATTAGTTTCTGAGATTGTATTCTTTATTGAATCACAAATCAGAGCAAGTGTCTTTTCATCCATTCTATTAACCTCACTTTCTTTGTTACTGTTTTTATTTAAAGAAGCCGCTTCTAACACAACAGCGTTTTTGTCTGCTTCTTTTACACTTAAAATTGCACTACCACTAAAGTCAAATTCTTTAGGGATACGATGTTCCTCAGTTACTTCACCATCGTAAATAATATGACCTTTGTTTTCCTCTGTGCCAACTATTTCAATAGAGGATTTAATAGAATTTTCAGCCATATTATCTTTAAGCCATCTTACAAAGTTAGGATATCTTTGATTGTATAAATATCCTTCTCCTACAAGAACACGCTTTTCTTCATTGTCGATAACTATGTTTTCAATCTGTGCTGTTTCTACAACACCTACTGTGTCAGAGTTTTCAAAAAGAGGAATTTGGTTTCCATACTCATCAGTCATTTGGTCAGTATACCCATGACCTAAAGGAACTGTCTTTGTTTCGTCTGTAAATTCACAACATATCGGCATACCCTTTGCGCTTTCGATATTATTAAGTACATATTGCTCTCGCCAATTAATGCCGTTTAAATTGGTATCTTCTTCATTTTCATGAATGGTGAGAAGTGCTAATTTGATATATCGTCTACCACCTTTGGTTTTCTTACTTCCCATTTCGAGAATTGTGTTCATTTAGTCTCACCACCTTTCAATGAAATAATAATATAAAAAGAACCGCTAATGTTTTAGCGATTCTTTTACACGTTTGGTTTAGGCTGACCATTTGAATTATTAGCTTGACTTTTAACAGTGTTGTCATTGGTAGGATTATCTTCCGTTGGTCTACCGCCCTTATCATCTTCTGTATTATTTACATCATTACCAGAGGTGTTATAAGAAGTTGCATTAACAGGATATTTGTCCATGACTCCTTCTTCTAACTGTTCATCCAACATGGCGAAATATACTTCCTTTGATAAACCTGCACAATTAGCAAGATAAGCAAGCGAACCTCTACCGATTGTAAATAATTCTTTTGCGATATTAAAATATTTTTCCCTATTAAGATTGGTAATAGGAAGATAGTTAATTTCAACGTCAATATAATTAAGACCAAGTACATTATAATTAATAACTTTATTCAGTTCGGTTACAATTATATCAACCCATTCAAACACCTTTGCCGTAATCAATTCAAGATTTGTTTGTTGTGATGCATAGTTAGCACCGTTACCATTCAATAAGGATATGGCGATACCTAAATCTGAACCAACATTTAGGTCAAGATTTGTTTCGTAGTCACTATCAAACAAATCTGTATTAACATCTATACTTCCTATTTTTGTACCTGCGGCAACGGAAAAGAAAGTTGTTCCATTTCCCTTTCTTGTCTGCACAGCTTCTTTAACAGCATTATGTTGCTGTTTCTGTTGTTCATTGCTCAAAGCCGAAGTACCTGCGGTCTTGCCCTCTGGAAATGTTTCGTAAATAATTTTATTATTTACCTTATCAAGTACATTCCTTTTAGTATTTATAAAATCATCAGAGTAAAGAATATCCTTGATAGCCGAAAGCACAAGTGGTCTACCCCACGGTTCATCAAGATTAGAAGATATTTTATGAACAATTGTTTTTGTATTGTCCAATATAAACATCTGGTTGGTATCTTTGTTTCCCTGTTTCCACTTGTTGTATGCTTGTGTAAACTCAGAAGGATATCTTCTTAATCTGCTTTCTGCACTTTCATTGCCAAGATTAAAATAACTTAAATCAAACGCAACGACATAAGAATTATTTTTAGTTCCAATTATTCTACAATAATCAGTAGGCAATGACTTAATAGACACGTTTAATTTAGCCAACTTTGGTTTTAACGCATTGACCTCTGATATACTATCGGCTTGGAATTGACTTATAAACTTCTTTCTATCTTCTTTAGTTTTACCAGTATCAAGATAGTAAAAAGCCACACCGTCAATACATCCCTTTAGAATAGCATCTCTAACAAATTGTTTGTGTCTTATCTTCTTCATTGCATATCTAACAACTTCTTTGTTAATTTTAGAAGCTTTGTCATTGGCATAGCTTGTTACAATATAATCCAAAGTTGGAAGAACCTTAATATAATCAAGAGCATTACGAACAATACCATCACTTGAATAGAATCTTCTTGATATCTTTCTTATAAGTTCATTATTGCTATCTATCATTGGCTCTTGAATCATACCAGTAAGCTGTTCAATTTTATAATCGTATAGAATATTAAAATATGTAGCGGTAGTTACATCGTTATGATACCAATAGCTACACGCTTCATAGTTTTTATTATCATAATTCTTTTGTATCTTAGCCATTTCGCCCTCCTTTCTTTGTTTAGTTTACAAGCGCAACAACTTCATATTGTGTATTAATTGACATTAAATCTTGTTCTAATAAATCTGCAAAATAATTTGAATACGAAACAGAAGTATATCTATCCTTACGGTTAGCACCTCTCTCGCTTATAACAAGAACACCTGTTTGTTCCTTCCTTTCACAAAGCAATCCATTTGTTTCTGCAATAAATTCCTGAGTTTCAAGATATGGCTTTTCGTAAAACAATTGGTCATCAAGTTCAATCGCCTGATTGTATTCGTCAATCTTAGGTAACTGTTCTTCAAGAGCCTTATTATACGATATAAGTAAATCAATCTTATTATCCTGTAATGCCGTTTTCAAAGCCATTGCTATATCGCTGTTCATCTTTTGTGAAGCTGTGATAATAAATATACATGGATTTGCGTTTGGTGTTTTAACTCTGTTTGCTATGCTATCATCGTTCATACAGGTTAATGGCGAATATTCTATTTGTCTTTCTTCGTCATACATAACTTTTGCAAGACGGTCATAAACTGCAATCACATTGTTACCCCATAGGCTTTTTATCCTATGGTTCTTACACTTGTTATTCGTGCAAGGTCAGCATACCTTTTTACCATATTCAAACAAAAAATCTTTTAGTTGAGAAGGAGTATTATTCCTTTTCCCATATATCATATGAAACATCAAGTGACAATCTTCACATAATGTTATTCCGTTGTCCATATCATATCTTTTATCTATGTTATCTTTCCAGTTATAAATGTGATGAACCGTAAGTTTGACAGGATGCCCTTTATGGCTTTTATCTCCACAACATTGACACGCATACTTATCTCGGTCGAACACACTCTTTCTCCAATGCCGATATTCATATGTCGCTCTTTCAACCCTGTGATATTCGACTCCACCTTTCCAACGTGGCTATCTTCCCCTACAAATCTTTGTGTCATAACAAAATAAGGCACTCCGTATTTTGCAATACAAGTCTTTACTACCCTTTGTTTATATTCCTCGGTCTGCGTATAAGAGTTACAACCATACTTTTCAAAGTTTGTTTCTTTTATTTTAGCTTTTATTTCTTCATTTGAAAAAGGATTTTCTACTCCATACTTTTCAAGATTGGTTGAAGCAATTTTATTTTTTATCTCAGATAAAGAAAGAACACTTTTCACTCCATATTTGTCCATATTAGATTCTTGACATTTGTATTTCTTACATTTGCCACAACAATCTTTATGTATATAAGAGTTCCGATTCTCGGTCAAGTAGTGATTCCATTCTTTTTGATATTTTGTATGACAATAATCACATTCCACATCTACAATTACAGCACTTCCTCTTGTTAAATCCGATACGTTTACTTCAAATTCATCTTTCATCTTCGTATAGGTATAACCTAAAGATTCATAGTGCTTTTTAATTTTTGAGTTCCATTTCAATATAACTGTTTTAGATAATAACATAATCTCACCTCTTTAAAATTTGAAGTGAGATGGGTGGTATTTATCCACCAAATCTCATTTTTTGTTTCAACTTAGGTAATGCAGTCTCTTGGGTTCATTATATTCTCCGTAGAGGTTCAGAACCTATGCGTTGCCTGTGACTACTCTTTTAAAAGTAGCCTTCCAGTCTGATTCGCATTTCAGCGTTCCAGTTTTCTACTGCATTAATTATTTAATATGTTTCCATATTAAACGGCATTTCTACCCGCATTTCTTAGGTCAAGTACAATATAATCGGCATTAAAGTCCTCATACAATTGCCTAATACGAATTGCTTGCATATCAATGTCTCCACCTTGTACACTTTCAAGATAAGGGAATTGTCTACGATATCCGTTATTAATTTCAATACTTTTATCAGCCAATGTGTGAGTTGTACTTTCTGGCAGTAACCTTGTGCAAGAGAAAATAGAATTATCATTCTTCTCATTTTCTACAAAAGCCATATCACAAGCGACAACTCTAATTTCACCTTCTTGTTTTGGGATGGCAAATGGATTCTTTTTTCCCGATAAAACATCTATTGTTTTTCTTGGATAGAAAGGTCTTACCAACCTTTGCTGTCTTGCAAGTTCCTGATAATTAAAAAACGCACCAGTATTTTCCTTAACTCTTTCATTAAGATACTCAATGCGCCATGATAGGTTATCCAGTTTTCTCTTTTCTCTCCTAAGATAATTAAGAGTTTTAAGTTTATGTTCTATAACAACACTTAGGTCAAAAGCAAGAAGAATTTGTTTTCCATGTTTCATCATTTGACTAAAGGCTTCGTCTGCTATTTCCCACATCCAATGTCCATTGTCTAACCAAGAAGAAGTTATATAAACATCTTTGGGTTCTTCAATGCATCCTTGTATATTAGTATAGAAAGCGTTTTTCATGTACTCAACATTTCTTACGTGTTGGAAAGGGGAGAATACCGAATCATCTATTTCCTTTTTAATCATACGACTTTCTTCTCTAATGAGAAGTGTGCTTCGTTCACCTCTGGAATTACCTATCTTAATGGTACTTCCATTATTAAAGAATACACAAAGGTTTCCATCAACTCGTCTAACTGCTTTTATTTCAGCACGTAACTGAGGGGAACTACGCATCAATTCACCTTGAATTTTCTTAGTTATAATTAATTCAGCTTGCTTGACAGTTGCACTAACTATAACAATCTCACTATGAGGATAGAGGATTGCGTGACAACATGAATACAGACCAATGATAAATGACTTTGCTATACATCTTGAACCTACCGTATTAAATAAATCACATATACCAAGTAAATACATCATTAATGCTTGGTAAGGATATAATTTGATACCGAGATAATCAATAGCACATCTATGCATATTTCTTCTAAAAAATGTTATCCATGCAATAGTATTCAAAACTCTTTTAGGACTACTAAGAAAATGAGTAGAAGGAAACTGTTTGTATAATTGCATTTGGTTTTTATCAGCATAATCACTCAGTTTCATTTGCATCACCTATTTCATATACCTTATTAGCATGGAACATAAGATTCTCCAAAGGTCTTTCTACGTGTGTAGCAAAGTATTCGCCAAGCCCATCATAATCTTCATAAAGTTTTTTATCTTTATAAAATTCTTCTGGTGTATACTGGGAAATAATTTCGGCATTAACACCTAAAGGATTCTGTACACTTGTATCTTCTTCCTGTACAGTTTGCAAACCTGCCTGTTTAAATGTTTCCCTATACATCTTGATACACTTTTCAAATGCGGCAATATCACTTTTCTTTTGTGCCTTAACCTGCATTAATTGAATTATACATAACTGTTTGATAAATATTTCCTGATTATTGTCAGCGTTAGGATTTGTTCGTTTTAACATCTTGTAATGTTCTTCTAAGAAAATAATATCCTCTGGTGTATTACCTTGCCAACGTTCAAACATAACCTTACTGATTCTACTACCATCATTATAATTATCAAGGTCATCGTAAGAATCAATTCCACCTTGCTCGCTTATTTCAGAAAGGTAAGTATCATAAGTTTTACCTGCGTTCTGTTGAAGGTTCAACTTACTTATATAGTTTGATATTCGTGAAGTATTTTCATCCTTCTTTACTGATTGTTCACAAGTGGATTCACTAAAGTAAATATCAAACTTCATACAGATTCGCTTTATTGCGGCATCCTGTGAACCAAGCAATGCTGTATACTGGTCTAATAGAGAATCGACACAAGACTTGCAAACAGTTACGTAATGATTATTACCATTATGAAGTACGCTTTCTGAGTGCATAAAATTTCCCTGTTGTTTCTTAAATCTCCTTCCGCAACAAGTACACTGATATGGGGTTTCAAGCATCCTTATTTCATTATCAGAAGCATTTATTTCCCTAAGTTTCTTTACTGTTTCCTCATCAAACTTCAACTCTTTAAGACCTGATTTGTTTAACTTTGTAAAAGTACCTTTGGCTTTAGTGCCACCACTTCCTTTAGGTCTACCTCTTGGCATATTATTCCTCCTTTAACTGGAAGTCTTGCCATAAAATCCACCACATTTAACAACATAGTTTCCATTACAGTAGTTAACTTCCATATCTCTGTTTGATTCCTCACCACATTTAGGACAAATTTCATGAGGATTATATTCAGATATTTTCTTTTCAACCATAAATCTATTTTTACACTTAGGACATTTATAATAATATTCCATTTTATTTCCCCTTATATTTTATTTGGTGCTGTCTTGTGTATCGTTGCAACACTTAACGGCATAGCCCTCCAAGAGGGCAAGGAGGAAATATATTAATTTAGTAGTTGTCTTTAAATATATTTATAAATTTGTTTTTCACATTTACGGCATTTGTAACATATTACCTTACCCATGCCACCATTAATCAAATGCAAGAGATGCTTGCAAACTCTTTAGCTTGAAAGTTGACTGCAAAGAAACTAAGCGCAACGTAAACATTATGCTTACAAAGAAGCAGTCTAATTCTTTTATACTGGTGTAGATTACAACATCATTGCAGTTGCTCTCTGCATATGGGGCATCATCAAGCCCCATCTCATCTTTTATTACTCATTATGATTTGCAACGAGAACTATATAAACGGTTATACCGTTATAGTCTTTTTCTCAATTTTAAATGGTACAATATTCTTCTTGGGGATAGCATATCCCATAGCCTTTTCAATAGCATCTTCTTCAATGAAATATGCACTATCAATAAAACTATTTGCCTTG